>JAOACV010000025.1 GCA_026417675.1 Verrucomicrobiia bacterium | reverse complement strand
TTGCCTTGACTATCCGTAACAACGACGGGCCGCTTTTTGATGGCACCCGTCCCGAGAATTGCCACCTGCGGCTGATTGATGATCGGAATACCGATAATATTGCCGAAGACGCCGTAGTTCGTGACGGTGGCGATCGAGCCTCCCGTCTCGGCGGCAGGCAGCCGCCGCTGGCGCGCGAGGTCCACCAGGCGGTTGTAGCGTTCGATGAGGCTGGCGAGAGGCGCCTGGTCGGCGTTTCGAATCACTGGCACCAGCACCCCGTCCTCCGCCTCGACAGCAAAGCCGATGTCAATCGCCCGCGGGTGGATCACCCGCCCACCCACCAGGCGCCCGGCCGGCGCGGGGTGCTCGCCCAGCGCGATGGCCAGCGCGCGCAGGGCGTAAAGGGCCAGGCCGGCCTTGTGCGGGGCATGCTGGCGGCGGTGAGCAAGCGTGGCATCGAGGCGCACGGGCAGAACGACTGTTGCCAGCGGGCGTGTCCAGCTTCTGCGCATCGCATCGGCGACCGAAATGCGCATTGGCGAGGCCTCCGAGGAATCATTGCGCTCGAGGTCCTCGAGAAAGCGCTCGAGGTCGTCAATCGTCACGCGCCCCGCCGCTCCGCTGCCAGCCACGCCTGCCAGATCAGCGGCGTGAAGCCCAAGCTCGGCCATCCGGGCTTTCATCCGCGGCGAAAGATAGCTCGCCCCGCCCGCGTGCGCGGGAACGGGCAGCCCCTGGACTGTGGCTTTCACCTCCTGGGCAGCGGACTTCGCGGAAGGCGAGGCGGCCTGCTCCGCGCCGGGGGGCCGGCTCGGGTCGCTCTTCTCCTCGGCCTTGGGGTCGCCCGGAACAACGTCGCCGGCGACGGCGCGGCGGGCTCGCTCCTCATCCTGGCGCCGCTTCTTCTCGGCCTCGCCCTTGGCCAGATAACAATCGCCCAGCGCCAAGTGGGCCGCGCCCAGCATCCGCCCCTCGGTGGGCGGCACCACCAGCCTGGCCCCGGTCGCTTTGATTGCTTCCGTTAACAGCCCGATCGCATCATCGTATTTACCCTGCCCCGCCAGCGCCAGCGCCAGGTAGGGCTTCACCAAGTTAACCAGTGCCGGATGCGCCTCCATGAACTGCTTGGCCACCGTGTCGGCCTCGGCGAATTGCTTCTGCTCCGTGTAAGCACGCACCAGCGCCACTGTCGCATCCGTGCTCCACTTCACCGGCAGCACCAGATACCGGTCCACAACCTGCTTTAGGGCCGGAATCGCCTTGGCCGACTGGCCCGCATCCACAGCCGCCAACGACTCGCGCACGCCTTGCCGCTCCGCCACAAACCAATTGCCGTCCGCCACCCAGCCACGTTCCTGGCCCCGGATGCTGGCGCGCGGCATGGGCGCTTCACCGCTGGGCGTCTGGTAATAAAGGTTCTGTTTGTCGGCACGGGTGACCGTGACCGGTCGTCTCTGGCCGTCGCGCAGCGTGAAAAAGTCCGGCGCCTGTTGCGCCGGCAAGAGAGGAGCCAGCAGGCTCGCCGCCGAGATCGCCGCCAAGGTTCGGAACGGACTAAGTTTCAGCATGGTGACCATCAAAGTGCGTGGTTTTTTACAGAATCAACCGATGGGCGTCAAACAGGAATTGTGGCAAATCGCCGTGCAATCGCCGGCCCGCCGTGTATATTCGCCCGGTCATGAACCCGTTAGCCAACAATCCGCCGTCGCCGGAGGAGCTGCAAAAGAAACTCTCCGAGTTTCTCAAACAGCAATTCGGCGACCGCGCCGTCTTCGTCTCGGCGATGCAGCCCCAGGCTGACCAGGCTGAGAGCGACGAGCCGGGCGAAGCCGCCGAGGAGAAACCCCTCGCGTTCGACTTCAACTTCAAGCCCAAAGACATCAAGGCCCATCTCGACCGCTTTGTCATCCGGCAGGACGAGGCCAAGAAGGTCCTTTCCATCGCCGTCTGCGACCACTACAACCACGTCAAGCTTGCCGAGGCCGGCAAGGCCGTCGGCGACTACCAGAAACAGAACGTCATCCTTATCGGTCCCACCGGCGTCGGCAAAACCTACCTCATCAAGTGTATCGCCCAGCTTATCGGCGTGCCGTTCGTCAAGGGCGACGCCACCAAGTTCAGCGAGACCGGTTACGTTGGCGGCGACGTCGAGGACCTCGTCCGCGAACTGGTGCAGAAGGCCGATGGCAACGTCAAACTCGCCCAATACGGCATCATCTACATAGACGAGGTGGACAAGATCTCCACCCCCGCTAATATCATCGGCCGCGACGTATCGGGGCGCGGCGTGCAATCCAACCTGCTGAAGTTGATGGAGGAAACCGAGGTGCCGTTGCGCTCGCCTACCGACCTGACCAGCCAGATTCAGGCCGCAATGGAATACCAGCGCCACGGCAAGATCAAGCGCCCCACCATCAACACCCGCCACATCCTCTTCATCGTCAGCGGCGCATTCGACAAACTCGAAGACGTCGTGCGCGCCCGGATGCGCGACGCCCAGATCGGCTTCGGCGCGAAAATTCGCGGCGAGATCCCACGCGCCGACCTGCTGCGGCATGCGACCACGGAGGATTTCATCAAATTCGGGTTCGAGCCGGAGTTTATCGGGCGTTTGCCCGTGCGCGTGGTCTGCGACGAACTGACCGAGGACGACCTGTTCGCGATCCTCAAGAGCAGCGAAGGCTCCGTCATCCACCAATACGAGCAGAGCTTCCGCGCTTTCGGCATTGACGTGTTGTTTAGCGACGACGGTTTGCGCGCCCTGGCCAAGCTCGCCGCCGCCGAAAAGACCGGCGCGCGCGCCCTGGTCACCGTCTGCGAGCGCGTGTTGCGAGAGTTTAAGTTCCAGCTTCCCTCCTCCAACATCCACCGTTTCGTCGTCACGCCCGAACTGGTCAACGACCCTCACCGCGAACTCCAGCGCATCCTCTCCGACGCCCAATCCGAGGAACGTATCGTCGCGCAAAGGCTTGTTGCGCAATGGGCCGAGCGGTTCGGCCAGAAACACGACTTCGTCCTCCGCTTCGAGCCGCCGGCCGTCGAAGCCATTGTGGATCGCGCGCTTGCGACCCGCAAACCTGTGCGCGAGATCTGCGAGGAATTGCTGAAGGACTTCGAGTTTGGCCTGAAGCTCGTCAAGAAAAACTCCGGGCAACGGGAATTCGCGCTGCCCATGGCAGCCGTGGAAGACCCTGAAAAGTTCCTCAGCGAATTGGTGGTCAGGTCCTACCGCGCCGACGCCGAGAGGTAGTTACGGTGGGTTGATTCTACGGCGCCGGTTTGGTCTCCGGCTTATAATTGCGCCGGGGCGGCCGCACGACGCGCCCGGCTTTCATGCAGGAGGCGCAGACCAACCGGTAGCGGACGGTGCCGTCCACGAGCGTCTTGACGCGCTGGAGGTTGGGGAAAAAGCGGCGTTTGGTGATGGCGGTGGTGTGCAGACCGACGCCGCCTTCCTTCTTCGGCTTGCCGCTGCGCAACACACGGTTGCCCTTGATCGAGCCTTTGCCGCAAAACGAACACTGGAATGACATGACTTGGGTCCTTCTTTTTTTCCGTTTAAGAGCGCGACACCGTAACCAAGTCTCCCCGCCCCTGCAAGGCATAATTTCACCTTCTTCCCCAAGCTGCCCCAAGGCCAGGACTCCCACGCTTCGAGAAGCCGCAGGTTTTCTTCAGCGCGGGTGAGGCCGACGAAACGGAGTTTGACTGGGCGCAGGGAGGAGATAAAGTCTCCGACATGAAATGGCAGTCGTCACTTGCCGGATTGTTGGCAGGCGTGGCCGCGGCGCAAGCAACCACGATCTTCATTGCCAGTCCGGACACGGCGCAGACGTTCACCTACGGGTCTGTCAGCGAGCACCGGCTTTTCTGGAACGGGAAGGAAGGACGGCTCTATGCTTATCTGCGTTTCTGCAATCGCCCCTACGACAGCGGCAGTGAGCCACCTGCGGCTGAATCGTTTCTCTTCGCGCTGCCGGGGATCAAGCTGGACGCAGTCTCGGGGACCTTTTACGCGGAAACCCGCGACGGACGGCGTGTGCCGGTGGCCGAGTGGCGCGGCGGTTGGCCGCACCGCCGCATTGTGCCGTCCGAAGGCACGTTGTTGGTGATTGCCAGATGCGGCGGACGCGCGTCGGTTTGCTTGTTCGCCACGGATGAGAAGACCGAACGCGGCTGGGCCGCCTGCTCTTGGGCTTCCATCAACGACAATTGGTCGCTTCAGAATCTGGTGTGCGATCTCATCGCGAAGCGTCGTTGAGAAGCCTGCACGGGCGGCAGAGAAAACAGGCTTCCTAGTTCACTGTGGTTTTTCGCTCCTGCGGCGCGACTTACCTTTCTTTTCGTTCTTGCCGAACAACTCGCGTGCGGCGGACGGGTCCATCTGCCGCAACATCTCGGCATCGGGGCCGCCGCCGAATTGCTTCCAGTATTGCGCCTTGAAGGGATTAATCTTCGGTCCGACCGCGGTCTCGTTGACGAGCTGGGGCTGGACGGAGTTCCACCACTGTTCGTAGGCAGCGTCAAGTTCCCTGACGACGTTCGGGTGCCGGGCGGCCACGTCGGTCTTCTCGCCGAGATCAGCTTTCACGTCGAAAAGCTGCCAGTTCTTTTCGCCGCCCTTGCCGGCGGAAACCAGATGCCAGCGCGTGTTGCGCACGCTGCACGTTGAATACTTGCCCGTGGCCGGCGGAGCGTCTTTGGGCCACCGGCCGAGATGTGTAAAGAGAATCCTGTCGGGCCACGCCACGTTCGGGTCGCGCAGCAACGGCACAAAGCTGCGGCCCTCGACCTGTGCCTTTATCTCATCGCTCAGTTGCGCGCCGGCGATTTCGGCGAGGGTCGGAAAGAAATCAATGTGCGCGCAGAGTTTGTCCACGGTGGCAGGCATGAGTGTGCCGGGCCAGCGCCAGAGCGACGCGGCGCGCGTGCCGCCCAGCCATGCGCTGCCTTTGGCACCGCGCATGCCAGCGTTATAGAGGTTGCAGCCGACCGTGCCGCCATTGTCATTCATGTAAACGACCAGCGTGTCGCGCTCGATGCCCCATTCGGCCAGCTTTGCGAGCAGGCGGCCGACATTGTCGTCAATGTTTGCGATCATGCCGAAAAACTTTGCGACGTTCTCCGGCACCTTGCCGGCATAACGCGCCTCGTCCTCCGGCCGCACCTGCAACGGCCCGTGCGGCGCGTTGGTCGCGATGTGGGCATAGAATGGTTTTCTGCCCTTGACCGACTCGATCCACTTGATGGCCTGCGCGAAGAATACGTCGGTGCAATAGCCGTCGGTCTTTACGAACCTGCCGTTGTGCTTGATTGCCGGACTGAAGTAGGTGTTGCCGGGCGCGTCGCCGCAACTGCCGGGATAGGTCTGGCCAATGCCGCCCGCGCCGTGGATGAACACCTCATCAAAGCCGCGTTTCTCAGGTTGATACGCGTCCTCGTCGCCGAGATGCCACTTGCCGAATATGCCAGTCGTGTAGCCAGCCGACTTGAGGACCTGCGGCAGCGTCGTGGCCTTCAGCGTCAACCGCTCGCGCTCGAAGATCGTGTGGGTGACCCCGTTGCGGAACTCATGCCGGCCAGTGATCAACGCCGCGCGCGTCGGCGAGCAGGTCGGGCTGACGTGGAAGTCGCTGAACCGCACGCCCTCGTTGTGGAGCCGGTCCACGTTCGGCGTCTTGAGCACGGGATTGCCGTTGCAGGACATGTCGCCGTAACCTTGGTCGTCGGTGAGGATGAAAATGATATTGGGCCGTTTGCCGGCAGGATCACCATCGGCGGCGGAGACCCCGATCGGCGAGGCAAAGAAGAATGTTCCGGCGACGGGAGCGATGATGCCGAGCGGGTTTTTCATGGCGCAGAGATTACCGAGCGGCGGGGGCATTTGCATTCCCTTTTTGCGGCTTGAATTGCCGGGCCGACTCGCCAATTCTGGCGTCATCCCGAAACCGGGACGCTATGAACAAGATTTTGCTTTGGAGTCTGATGATCGTGACCACGCTGTGGCCGGCGGGAATCATCGAGGCGTCGGCGAAAAAGTCCGCGCAGAAGAAGCCCGCCGCCACTGCCTCATCGAAGACGACCGGCGCGGTCAAGCCGGACTACGGGATTTCGCGCGTGCCCTATGTCGGCGCGATTGTCGTGGAGGCTACGACAGGACAGGTGTTGTTCGAGGAGAACGCCGACGCGAAGGTCTATCCGGCCAGCACGCTCAAGCTGATGGACCTGCTGATCATTTTGGAAAAGGTTCAGAAGGGCCAACTGAAGCTCACCGACAAGGTGACCGTCTCCGCCGAGGCCGCGAAGATGGGCGGCTCGCAGGTCTGGCTGGAGAAGGGCGAGACGTTCACGCTGGACGAAATGCTCTACGCGCTGATGGTGCAGTCGGCCAACGACGCCGCGGTGGCGCTGGCCGAGCACGTCGCGGGGTCCAAGCAGGAGTTCGTCAACCTGATGAACCAGCGCGCGCGCGAACTGGGCATGAAGGCGACCGTCTTTCGCAGCGTGCATGGCCTGCCGCCGGACGCCAAGGCCGGCCAGCAGCCGGACGAGACCACGCCGCGGGACATGACACTGTTGTGCCGGGAGCTGTTGAAACACAAGGACGCGCTGCGCTACACATCAACCAGGGAGCGGGAGTTTCGGAAGGAGCCGAAACTTCTGATGCGGAACCACAACAAGTTGTTGGAAACCGTGGCCGGCTGCGACGGCCTGAAGACAGGTTACTTCCAGCGGGCAGGCTTTTCGATCGCCGCCACCGCCGCGCGCAATGGCCGGCGGGTGATCGCGGTGGTGATGGGCGCGCGGGCCTCCAACGAGCGGATCGCGCGCCTGCGCGGCGTCGCGGAGGCGAATTGCCTCGACGTAAAGACGGCGGAGTTGATCAACCGCGCCTTCGCCACACTCGCGGCGAATCCGCCGAAACCGACCACTGCGTCACCGTTGCCCGCGGCAGTCAACCCCGCGGGGCCATCCACGACAGCCGCCAAACCGGAGCCGCCCGCCGCGCCCGCGCCGAAGAAGGCGGAACAACAGAAGCAGGTGCCGTGGATTTGGATCGGCGTGGTGGCGTTCTGCGGCCTCGCCGCCGCCGTGATTGGCGTGCGGATGGTAACGCGAAAGTAGGCGCGTTACCGGTGTGGTGGCTGCCTGCCCGGAGGCGCCGCAGAAAACCCGCTGGGGATGTTGCGGAAACAGAGGGGAACGGCCGAGACGGTCGCATCTACAGCGCGGAGGGCTACGTGCCGGCGGCGGAGCGCAGCGCCTTGATGCGGTCGCGCAGACGGGCGGCGCGCTCGAACTGCTCGGACTCGATGGCTTTTTGCAGTTCGCGTTGGAGCCGCTCCAACTCGGTCAGGGGCCGGTCCCGTTCGAGTTGCTGGGCCAGTTCGCGCAACGCCGTCAGAGACCGTTCGCGCTCGAACTTGAAGGTCGGGTTGTCCATCTCCTCCAGCGATTCGATGTTCGCGGCGGCCTCGCCGATGATCTTCATCGCTTCCTCGAATCGGTGCTCCTCCACCGCCATCATGGCGCGCGCGACGGCGTTCATGCGCAGGACATACGGCCGCCACTGTTCCAGTTGCAGGCGGTCTTCCTCGCGCTCGGCGTAGCGTTTCACCAGATCGAACACGCGCAGGTTGCGGGCGGTGTCGCGCACGGTGCGGGGCCAGTCTTTGATCTGAAAACAGCGGACGTAGCGGTAGTAGTAGAGCACGCCTTCGTTGAAAAGCTCGACGCAGTCCTCGGCGTCGAGCGCGAACGCGGCCTCTCGGCCCTCGGCCTTGGCCTTGGCGAGCCGGGCCAGTTGGAACTCCAGCGCCGATTCCATCCCGTGGGGGCGCAGGCCATCGGGCCGGCCGTCCATTTCATACTGTTCAATGCCCAGCGGCAGGCGCACCTGCATGATCTGGCGCCCGTCACTGCCCCGGATGATCCGGACGTCGTCGCTGGGGTCGAACGGCCAGCTTTCCAACAAATCCCGCAAGTCGTGCGTGTGACTCATGACTCGATGCTTGCAACCAATGCCACGCGCCGGTGCACAATGCAAATGAGGAGTGATGAGCGGCGAAGGGCAAAGGGCGGTGCGCCGTTACTTGCGGCTGCCGCCGATGTTGGGGACCAGCCAGCGGGGGCGCCACTGGGGTTGGGCAAGGGTGCCGGTCAGTTCCATCTCGAACGGTTTGGTCAGCGGGTCGAACAGCTTGGACACGGGGGAGAGAGGGCCGGCTTCGGCGAGGAAGTGTTGTTGGAACACGAAGTTCATCTCGCCGTTGATCCGCCACTTGCCGCGGCCCGTGATGCTGTGCGGCGCGGCGCGCAGGGTGAGCAGATCGCCTTCGCGTTTCGGGTCGGGCAGGTAGAGGTAGCCGCCGGCGGCGGCGAAACTTGTGTGTATGTCCTTGGCGGGTGTCTTGACGAGTTTGTCGGGCAGGATCAAGCCCAGGACTTGCGAGAGGCCGCCGAAGAGCGGGATGCTCCAGAGTTGGGCGTTGATCAGGTGCAAATCCCCGTGACCCTCGATCGAGTCGTAGTCTTCCCACTTGCCGCGGACGTGGGCGTTGCCGTGGAAGGTGCCGCTGAGTTTGTCGTAGCCAAACATCGCCCGCAGCAGAGCGCCGCCTTCCTTCACGTCGTCGAGCCGCAGGTCCACGTCGTAGGCCATGCGCGGCTGGCGCAGGTCGAAGGTGGCTCGCTTGATCTCCAGTTTGCCGCCGTAGAATCCCACATTTTTCTTCTCGCCCTGGCCCGTCTTGAAATCGCTGATGGTGACCACGCGGTTGGTGAAACTAACCCGCGCCCTGACGTCCTCAGCTTGCAGCCGCCACCACTCCAAACGATTCGCAACAATCTCCGTGCTCCAGGTCGTCTGGTTCCAGTCTTTGAAGTCCGCCACGGTTTGAAGATCCAACAAACTTGGCGTTGACGCGAAGCGGTAGGGGCTGACTGCCGCGACGAAGTTAGTGCCGAACAATTGCGCCACCTCGATCGGCTGAAATCTACACTCCTTCTCCCCTGTGAACTCCAACCGCTCCCGCAGCCTGTCAAAGCGCAGGCGGCCTTTGACCTCGCCGCTGGGGACTTTCAGGATGAACCTGCCGGCGTTGATGCCCGCGGGGTCCAGCGTGAACCGCGCTTCCAGCGCTTTAGCGCAGCCGCTGCCGGCGCTGATCGGGCCGGTCTCGACCGTTCCCTCGACGCTCGCTTGGCCCAGCCGCTGCCAGTTGCCGCGGATGCTCTGCAAGTTGAGCCTGACCGGCGCGTCGGGATGCCAGCGGGCGAGCATCTGCCGCGGCGCGTCGCCGAGGATCGGCGTAAGCGAGAGCAGATCAACCGTGCCCTCCAGTTTGGCGGTGAAGTCTGATGTCTCGAAGTGATGTTGATAGTCGCCCTTCACGACCCCTTCGGGCCTTTGCAGAACGACGTTTTGCAGCGTCAAGACCTGCCGCGCGTAGTGGAAATCGCAGTCGGCCGCTTGGGTCTTCAGCCCGCGCCAGCCGAGCGGCCCGGTGTGTAGGCGCCCCGCGCACTCGGAAGTCTCGAACCTCTGCCAATTGCCACGCCACCAGCCGCTGACCGCCACCGGCTGAGCCGGCTCGAATTCTTTCACGACTAGGACCGCGTTGCTCGCATACAGCGGCGCGAGCATCATCGGGTAGGCGGTGGCGCTGAGTTCCGTGAACGAGAAATCCTGCCGCGACATGTGGCAAGTGTAGTTGCCCCGGATGGTGAGCAAGAGATTGGTTTGGTGGGCCGGCGGCTGCAGGTCCACCACCGCCTGGCTCAGTGTCAGCACGTCGTTGCGTAGCTCGCCCGAGCAGGCGCCGCGCCGGATGCCGATGCCGCGAAACGCCGCGTCGCTGATGGCGATACGGCCCTGCGTGATCGTTGGAAGGTTTGGACTCGCCTCTCGCCAGTAGATGTGGAACCGCACGTCCGGGTTCTTGTTCCAACGCCATTCAGCCAGCATCCGCTGCCAGCCCACCGGCATGAACACCGCCAATTCCTTCAGGTTCACATGGCTTTCCACGTCCGCCTGCGCCTCGCCCGTCTTGAAGTCATAATACCCGCTGACGATCAACTTCCCGCCGGCCACCTGCGCCTCGAACGACTGGATGGAGAGCCGATCAGCTTCATAACTGGCCGCCAGCGTAAAGCGCGGATTCCGGTCAAAGCGCCACGCAGCCAGTTGTTGAAAGAGCTGGGGCGGCAGAAGCTTCTGAAACACCTTTGGGTCCACGGAACTTTCCGCCACGACGCGCCCGGTGTGTTGCCGCAGATCGTAGTCGGCGCTGGCGACTTTCAGTTTGCCGCCGCCGAGCGTTGCTTCCAACCTGTCCAAGCGCAGCCGTTGTTCCGCATAACGGAGCCGCGCGCTGAGAGATTCCACCGCCAGTTTGGGATGCGCCAAAGCGCGCGCGTCAATCTTCAAGTCCGCCTCAAACGCCGACAGGTCGTCGCTGGCGGCCTCGAACCGCAACGTCAGCACCGGCGGCTGGTCAAACTTCAGCGAATGCAGTTCCCCCAGGATGTCGCGCACCCGCTGCGCACGGCGCGCGCGCTCCTCCGCCGACATCGGCGGTCTTTTGGACTGCGGCGGCTGCCGGGGCGGCGCCATGCGCAGTTGGCCGTCTAGGACGAAACGCAGACGGCACAACTCGGCGGTGAGGTGATTGACCTCCAACACATTGCCCTCGCTCAAGCAGATGTGACCGTTGACTTTCTCGGCTTGGATCCGCTCGGAGCGGGGATCGTCGAAGTCCAACGGCACTGACAACGTGCCGTCTATTACCTCCAGGGCCTGCACCGGCGACAGGCCCTGCCGCCATAGGCTGGCGAGATCGAAGTCAATGCCCAGCCGTTGCGCCTGCACCAACGGTCGATCCGGCGTCCGCGTGTCGGCGAGCGCGACGTTGTGCGCGACTAGGATGGCTGGCAGTTCCAACTTGATGTCGTCGAAGGTGGCCGCCACGCCGCGGGCGGCCAGTTCGCGGATCACCCGGTCGCAGAGCGCGCGCGGCACGCCGATGAAATAGAGATAGGCATACGCGCCGACCACGACCAGCCCGACCAGCCAGATGATCAGCCGCAACGCGAAGAACGCGCGTTTGAGCGCTTTCCAGAGCCGCTTCATGAGCCGTTGCCTCGCCGACATTGCGATGAATCGCCCCGACCGGCAAGTCTTTACTACCCACAGTCCGCGCGCTCGCGCGACTGCCACGCGTAACGCACGCCGGCCGGCGTCAAGCGAACAGTTCCACGCTCAGGCCGAGCATTTCGCCGAGGGTCTTGAGTTCCTTCGAGTAATCGCCGTAAACCCACTGGAGGTGGTTGCCGTAGATCATGCGCCTTCTCAAGAACGCCTCGGCTCCCGGCGGCGGCTTGATGACGGCCTCCACGGAGCATCCCAGCAGGTCCTTGTCCCAACCGCTGGAACCGACCAGCGTCCCTTTGAGCACGAGCAGCTTCGTGGCGGTCGGATCCACCCGCGCGACCGTGACCGTTGTAGTTTCGATAACGTGGTTGACCCTCGACCCGGTGCGGATCAAGGCCACGGCCGACCACTCGGGGGCGCGCCGCAT
>JAOACV010000259.1 GCA_026417675.1 Verrucomicrobiia bacterium | reverse complement strand
GTCAGATGTGTATAAGAGACAGATTTTCGAGCCGGCGCCGATATGGTGGAAACCAATACCTTTAGTGCCAATGCCATTTCTCAGGCCGATTATGCCCTGCAGCCGCTGGTCCAGGAAATCAATCTGGCCGCGGCCCGACTGGCTGCGCTATTGCAGCGAGAACCTGCTCGACACGTGGATTCGCGTGGATCAGACCTTCCCGCTGCTGCAAGCGCCGCCGCCGGTGGTGGATTGGTGGAACCGCGCGCAAGCTGCCCTGGTCGCGCTCTACAACGCTGCCGCGCCCTACATGGGCAAGCCCTCCGGCGGTCCGCTGCCCATCGCATTAGGCGGCGGTTCTGCGGCGACCGGGGCGTCGGGTGGAACTGCGCCGGCCGTTCGCGCCGAGCCGGTGGTGAGATAGCGCCAGACCGTCAGTCCAGGTCGAAATACCGGAACCGGTCGTGGCGCTCTTTGTAGGCAGCGATCAGTGTGAGGACGAACGCGAGCGGCAGGAGCGCGAAGGCTGAAAACTCCAGCCACCAGTTCCAGCGCCACTGCGTTGCGCTGACCTCGGTGACGGTGGTGTGCAGGCGGACGTAGTAACGACCTTGGTCCACGTGGCCGCGGATGGCGTCGCCGCCGATGATGAGGCTGTGCAACACGAACGCGGCGACCGCGGCCACCAGCAACAACACACACACGTCGCGCGCGAGCGTCCAGCCGCTGCGACCGACCCGACGGGCGTCCACGCGCAGGCCGAAGAGGGAGGTGTGCAGAAAGGCCGTCAGGCTGGTTTCTTTCGGGCGGTTGAATCGCTCCCACGTGCTGACCGCGCCCAGAAAGAGCACGACGCCGAAGAAAGCCGATAGGAAGATGAACAGCGGCCAGCGCTCCTGCAGGTGGAACGAAAGCCAAATAGCCGCCCCGCCCAAGCCGATGAGCGCCGCGCCCAGCACGAGGGCCGACTTGCTACCAGAATCGAGGTCGCTCCAGCGCATCAGTAGTGCCCGTAATCCATGTTCAGCTTCAGCACCTCCAGCAAGCCGGGCGGGATTTCGCCGATGAACCGCGACGGCTTTTGGAGAGTCTCCTGGCCGGTGCTGCTGCGGCGCACGAGCGGGAAGCTCAGATACAACTCGTCTTTCGCCCGCGTGACGGCGACGTAGAACAGGCGCCGTTCCTCCTCCTCGCCGTCGGGTTGCGCCAGCGACTTGGCCGACGGGAATAAACCTTCGGCGAGCGAGATGACAAACACCGCGGTCCATTCCTGGCCCTTGGCCTGGTGAACGGTGCTCAGGCGCAGATATTCCTCGTCCTCCATGGCCGGCGCGGTTTCGTCTTCGACTTCGAGGTTGGTCATCAGCGACAGCTCGCTCAAGAACGCCTCGGTCGTCGCGAACCGCTGCGCGAACGACTGGAGCTGGTTGAGGTCCTCCAACCGCGATGTGTAGTTGGTGTAGTGCGCCTTTAGGTAATCGTCATACAGGCACTCGACGACGCGCCGGATCATCTCGCTCGGCCGGTTGCGCACGGTCTCCTCGCGCAGCTCGTCCATCGTGGCCGTGAGTTGTTGCCAGGCGGGGCGGGCCTTGGCGGGCACGCCGGCCGTCAACGCCGCGAGCGTCTGCCCGGCGGCGACGGCGGCCCAGAGTTTGTCGGCGGTCTTGCCGCCGATGCCGGGCAACAGCCGCGCCACGCGTTTGAACGCCAGCTCGTCGCCGGGATTGATGGCGAACCGCAGGAACGCGGCGACGTCCTTGATGTGGGCCTGCTCAAAGAACCGCAGGCCGCTGGTGACGATGAAGGGGATGTTCCGCCGCGCCAGTTCCATCTGCACCTCCAGGCAGTGGAAATGGCTGCGATAGAGCACGGCGATGTCGTTGAGCCGGCAACCCTCGTCGCGCAACTCCAGGATGCGCTGCGCCACAAACTGCGCCTGCTGATCGTCGTCCATGCACGACAGCAGCCACGGTTTGGGGCCGCTCTTGCGCACGGCCCGCAGTTCCTTGGGGAACTGGTGGACGTTGGCGCGGATGGCCTCGTTGGCCACCGCGAGGATTTGCGGCACGCTGCGGTAGTTGGTCTCGATCTTGAAGATCCGTGCGCCGGCGTAGCGCTGTGGAAACGTGATGATGTTGCGGAAGTTGGCGCCGCGCCAGGAGAAGATGCTCTGGCTGTCGTCGCCGACGACCATCACGTTGCGGTGTTGCGCGGCGAGCGTGTCCACCAGATCGGCCTGAAGGCGGTTGGTGTCCTGATACTCATCCACGAGCACGTGTTGGAACCGCCGCTGGTAGAGGTCGCGCACGTCGGTGTGCTCGCGCATCAGCCGCAGCCAGTTCACCAGCAGGTCGTCGTAGTCCATCGCGTTGGTCTTCAGTTTGCGCTGCGCGTAAGTCCGCTGGACCTCGGCGATTTGCCCTGCCAGGTGTGAAAAATACGGATACTGCTGGCCGAGCACCTCGCCGAGCGGTCGCTCGGTGTTGACGACGAGGCTGAAGACCTCGGCCAGCACGTCGCCCTTGGGGAAGCGTTCCTTGGTGGTGTCAATGCGGGCGTCGGCGAGGCAGGCGTTGATGAGGTCGCCGGCGTCCTCGCGGTCGAGGATCGTGTAGTCGTTGCCGTAGCCCAGCAGCCGGGCGTGGCGGCGCAGGATGCGGTTGCCGACGTGGTGAAAGGTGCCGCCCCAGACGCGGCCGGCCTCGCCTCCGAGCAGATGCTCGACGCGGCGGAGCATTTCGCGCGCGGCCTTGTTGGTGAACGTCATCAACAGGATGCGGTCGGGAGGCACGCCGTGCTCGATGAGCCACGCGACGCGATAGGTGAGCGTGCGCGTCTTGCCGCTGCCGGCGCCGGCAATGACCAGCATCGGGCCGGCGGGGGCCTGCACCGCCGCCAACTGCTGCGGGTTCAACGCCGCGGCGTAGTCAATCCGCAGCGGCGTCGCCCGCTGAAAAAGTTTGAGCACGTATTCCTGCGCCATCGTCGCGTATGTCTCTAGCGACACGTTGCCGCCTGCACAATCAAAAAGGGGTGCCGCGTCGTGGCGCAGGTCTCCCTACCTGCAGTGTTTGCGCGCGGCCGCCGGACCGGCGCAGGCGGGGATGTCCGCGCCGGGCCGCGCAATGGGTTTGCCTCCGGGACCGATTGCAGCTATTGTCTGGCGCCATGCCGAGTGTCCATTGCCCCAAATGTCAGGCGGAGAACACGTATCCTGCCGAACGCGCCGGGAACGCCATGACGTGTGTGAAGTGCGGCTTTGCCATCCCGTCGCAAATGACCGTGTTGCCGACCGCGAAACCGAAGGTGAAGCTGGCCGACAAGAAAGCCGAAACGAAAGACAAGGAGCCGTCGAGCCAGCGCGTGAGTTTCGCCACGCGCGTCGTCGGGAGGCCGTCGTCCACCGCGTGGCTGACGTTCGGTGGTCTCGCCTTCTTCCTGTTGCTGTTGATCGGTGTCTTGTTCTGGGGGCTGCATTCGCTGTCCGGGTCGCTGCCGCCGATCAAGGAAAGTCCCACTCCGCCGGCGCGGATGACCGATCTGGTCATCTCGCGTCACCCGCCGGATTATGTAGTGTTTTTCACGCTGCGGGACGAGAAAGACGTCCAGATCGCGCGCGCGGGTCGGGTCAACCTGACGATCAGCGAGATTACTCACATCGGTGTAGCTGGCTCCGGCGTTTTCGATCAGGAAAACAAGCTTTACGAAGGAAGCTTTGAGGTGGATGCGTCGCACTACCAGTGGTATCAGCCGGGCGGGTTCTTTATGCCGGCGCGGTTGATCTGCGCGACGCGCGTGCCGGTCAGCAACTTCAAGCGCCCGCCCAAGCCCGGCTACGAGGGCCGCGTCACCGTCAAGTTCTACGATCGCGCCGATCCCGCCAAAGTGTATGGCCTGCAACTGAAGTTCTTCTTCTCGACCGAGACGCCGCCCGCGAAATGAGCGGCGCGGACGAGGCTCTCGACGTTGCACCGCGCCGGCCGACGTTCACGCAACCGCCGTCGCTCAGGGCGGGTTTCCCTTCAGCAGCATCGGCAGGCCTGCTGCCACAAAAACAACCGTGTCGGCAACGGCCGCGGCTTGTTGGTTGAGCCGGCCCTGCTCGTCGCGGAACCGGCGACCCAGTTCGTTGTCCGGCACAATGCCCAAGCCGACTTCATTGGACACCAGGATGACGTTGGTCTGGCGCGCGGCCAGTTCGGTGAGCAATTCCATGGCGCGCAGCTTCGGCTCTTCCTGCCGGCACATCAGATTCCCCAGCCACACGGTCAGGCAATCCACCAACGCCACGTCGAAGCCGCCGGCGTGCTGGCGCAGCGCGGCCGCCAGCGCCACGGGCGCTTCCACTGTGGTCCAGTCCGACCCGCGCGCGGCGCGATGTTTGGCGATGCGCGCGCGCATTTCGTCATCCGACGGCTCGGCCGTGGCGATGAAAAGTTTGCGCTGGCCGAGGCGCGAGGCCCATTGCAACGCCAGCGCGCTCTTGCCGCTGCGGGCGCCGCCGAGGATGAGGATCAGTTGCCGGCGCTCGTTCGTCATGCGATCTCCTGGTGATTGGAAAGGAGCCGCGCAAGGCGTTGCTCGACCAGGTCGGTCAGCCCCGGATCGTTCATCATGGCGGGGCCGATTTCAAACGTGACGCCGGGAAACTCGCGGAGCGCGTCGCGGAGAATGCGCGGGATACTCTCCTCCAAATGTCTGCCCGCCGCGAGAAACATCGCGTAACCGTGGATGTGGTTGCAGCCGCGCCGGATGAGCGCGCGGACCGCCGTCGGGATGTCGGGCCGGCCGAGTTCCATGAAGCACGGCACGATGCAATCGTTGCCCGTGCGGCGGCGCAGTTCGCGGACAATCGGGAACAACGCCCAGTTGGCCCGTTTCAGCTTCGAGCCGTGGGTGAGGACCAGCACGCCGGTTTTCCTGTTCGTCACCATAAAGTGCTTGTCGCGCCGCGGCGCGACTATATCATGGGCC
>JAOACV010000258.1 GCA_026417675.1 Verrucomicrobiia bacterium | reverse complement strand
GAACGGCCCGCCGTGAATGAACGCCGGGTTGTTCTCCAGCGTTTGCACAAGGTTGGGCATCACGCCGTAGCGCATGAGCACGGTCATCGCGCCGTCGGCCTTGAGGTCCCTGGCGGTGACGGGCTTCTTGTCGCGCGTATAGGCGACGATGATGCGGCCGAGCCGCTGTTTCAGGTCGGGCAACGATTCGGCGAAGCAGAGCGTGGCCATGACCTCGGAGGCGGGCGTGATGTCGTAGCCGCTCTCGCGCGGCACGCCGTTGGCGACGCCGCCGAGGCCGATGACAATCTCGCGCAGGGCGCGGTCGTTCATGTCCACGACGCGTTTCCAAACGACGCGGCAGGGGTCAATGCCGAGCGCGTTGCCTTGGTGGATGTGGTTATCGAGCATCGCGGCCAGCAAATTGTGCGAGGAGGTGACGACGTGAAAATCGCCGGTGAAGTGGAGGTTGATGTCCTCCATCGGCGCGACTTGGGCATAGCCGCCGCCCGCGCCGCCGCCCTTGACGCCGAAACACGGGCCGACCGACGGCTCGCGCAGGCAGACGACGGCGCGCTTACCGATGCGATTGAGCGCGTCGGTCAGCCCGATGCTGGTGGTGGTCTTGCCCTCGCCGGCGGGCGTGGGCGTGATGGCAGTGACGAGGATCAGTTTGCCCGGCGGCTTGTCCTTGAGACTCTCGTAGAGAGCGAGGGAAACTTTGGCCTTGTCCTTGCCGTAGAAATCCAGGTGCTCCTCGCCGATGCCGAGCTTGGCGGCGACTTGCTCGATGGGCAGCAGCTTGGCCTTGCGGGCGATTTCCAACGCGGTCATGGATTTTTTCTCCGTGGTCATGGTGAATGCCTTTCGTGATGAGTGGATGGTAATACGTGATGCGTGACGCCGGGTCAGGAATAGAAATCCTTCACGCGCATGATGGCGTCGAAGCCTTCGAGCTTCAACACGTCCTGCAGGCAAACCATCGCAGGATGATCGGGCGGCAACAGTTCGTATTTGCGGACGACCGAGCCGATGATCATGTCGAGGCCGAGCGGCATCGCCAGCGTCAGGAATGCGCTCTCCAGCGGGCCTTTGACCGGCGAGCCGTCGGGCCGCTTTGGCGGGAGCATGACGGTGAAGTTGCTTAGGCCGACCGACATGTGAACGCCTTGGAAAAATGGGTCGTTGTGGATGAGCCGCATGCTCTCCAGCACGCGCTTGGTGATGCCCTCGGAGTCGCTGCCGATGGGCGCGATGCCGGGGTCGAGGATGCACTGGTCGTTGGCCACGCCCATGCGCTCGCGGGCCATTTGGAGCATCTCCTTCGCGGTCTGATATGTCTCCTCCGCAGTCATGCAGGGCATGGCCTTGCCGTTGAGATTGCGCTCCGACACCATCAGGATCGGCATGAACGGCTGAATCTTGGCGAGGTCGAACATCTGCAACCGCAATGGGGAGATCGAGTTGAGCACGGGCGGTTTGCCGCCGGCGTGTGCGCGATCATAAACCTTCAGCGCCGCGGCGGCGATTTCATAGTCGGGCGTGTCAATCGAGAGCGGCTTGGCGGTGACACCCTGTATGCGCTGGATCATCTCGGCCATGAACGCCGGCGCGCGGCGGCCGACGTTGACGTCAATATAGGCCGCGCCTTTCTGATCCTGCGTTTTCGCCAGTTCCAGGATGCCGGCGATGTCATTGGCGTCGAAAAGCTTCTTGGTGGACGGCACCGAGTCGTTGATGGACTCGCCAATCAGAGTCAGTCCGGGGATAGCCATGAGTCAGTTTCCTTCGTTTGCGTTTTTCCTTTCCGGGGCAGTCGGCGGCGACGTCGCCGCGGGCGTCTCCTTTCCCGCGGCGTGATGGTTGCGGCCGAGGAAGAAATTCGCCCAGCCCGACGTGCCGCGCAGTTGGGCGTTGTAAAAGACCGGCGGGCCGCTGAGCATGCCCTCGGCTTCCTTGAAATACTTCAGCCGCTCGTAGGCGCGCGCCCAAATGCATTCCTTGTCGTCCAGTTCGCAGCGACCATCCACCGAGCCGCCGCAGGGACCGTTGCCGCCGGTCTTGGAGCAGGAGGCCAGCGGGCACATGTAGCCGCAATCCGGCAGACTGCAATCGCCGCAGTCGCGGCAGCCATACATCACGAATTTCGAGAGATGCTCGACCGCGTGCAAGCCGCGCGCGATGGCGCCCGGCTTCCTGTCCAGGCGCAGGTAGAGCCGCTTCATCAGGTTGAAACCGCGCGTGCCCGGCTCAAAAAAAAGATGGTGAATCACGCGTGAAAGCCGGTAGTTCAACGTGACATGTTTGCTCTTGGGCGGCTGGGCCAGCGAGCGGAGGTAATCCCGATTGATCTGGTTCGGAGCGCCCAGCCCCGTCTGCGGGTCGCGCTCGAACAGGTAAAACTCGTCCGGCTGCGGGAACTGAATCTCCTTGGCGAATTCGCGCCAGTCGTTCTCGCCGTAGCTCTCGGCCTTCTCAATGATCTCAAAGAACGTCTCCGCCTTCGCGATGCCGCCCAGGTAGCCGCCGTTGAAGCCGAGTCCCTTGAACACGGCCAGTTGTTTGGCGGCGAGCTCTTGGAAAAAGGCACGGCCTTTGTCCGGCCCGGCGGCGTATTTCTGCGCCAGCTCCAGCAGCTTGTCGCTGACGACGCAGCCGGGGATTTCCCGGCGGTGGAACATCTCGGCGACCGTGCGGTTGAGCAGATAAACGTTGCCAATGACCGGCACGTTGAGCTGATGCGAGGCGAGCAGCAACTTGACCTCGTGGAATTTTCGCATGTCATAGCCAAGCTGCGTGTAAACGAACTGCGCTCCGCAGGCGATCTTGCGCAGGAGCTTGAAATACTGCGGCATCAGTTCGCGCTCATGGCGTTTGAAGGGCGACACGCAGCAGCCAATGAAGAAGTTGGTCTTGGGCAGCACCGTCGTCTCGCCGCGCCGACCCGGGACGGGCATGCCGTCGTTCATCGCCCGCAGGAGAGCGACCAGGCTGACCGAATCAAGATCGAACACCGGCGCGGCGGTGCCGCCGAAGCCGCTGCGCGGATAGTCGCCGGTCATCGCCACGAGGTTCTCGAAACCGTCGGAGGCGTATTTCCAAGCGGCCGCCTCCAGCGCGTTGCGGTTGCGGTCTTTGCAGGTCAGGTGGATGACCACCTGCGACTTGTTCGCGCCGAGGTTCTCGGTGAGCCAATCCGGCGGCAGCATGACGTTGCCGCCGGGATTGTCGGTGAGCGAGACCCAGCCGATGCGCGGGTCGTTGCAGAGGGTTTGGGCGAGTTGGAGGTTCTTGCTGGGCTGCGCGGCGGTCGCGAAGCCGCGCGTGGTTACCAGTTCCGCTCCGTAGTAGAAACGGTTGCCGGTGATCATCTCGCGGAACGACACGCCTTCTTTGGGAGGAACCATAGACTTCGCCATCACCGGCCCGCCGGTCCGCGCCGGCAGGCGCAACTCATTTCCCCGACGCCGCACCCGGCGCGTCGTCGGCAGCTTGGTGGATCACAAAACTCGTCACCACTGCATGGGTCAGGCCACGGCCTTCAACGCCACGTCCACGGCGCTGGCCGCGTCGGGCGCGTAGCCGTCGGCGCCGATTTCGTTGGCGTATTCCTGTGTCACCGGCGCGCCGCCGATGATGACTTTGACGGTCTGGAGGCCGGCGTCGCGAACGGCTTTGATGGTGTCCTTCATCGCCGGTATCGTTGTAGTCAGGAGCGCCGAGAGGCCGACCAGTTGCGCGTTGTTTTCCTTGGCGGCGGCCACAAACTTTTCCGGCGGCACATTGGTGCCGAGATCCACCACGCCGATGTTGGCGCCCTTCCACATCATGCCGACCAGATTCTTGCCGATGTCGTGCAAATCGCCTTGGACGGTCCCCAGGATGGCGGTGCATTTCGGTTTGATGCCCGCCTGGGCCAGCAGCGGCTCCAGCATCGCCATCGCTTCCTTCATCGCGCGCGCAGCGATCAGCATCTCCGGCACGAAAAACTCGTTGCACTTGAACTTTTCGCCCACGACCGCCATGCCCGGCACCAGTCCCTGCTCGACGATTTCCAGCGGTTTCTTGCCGCTGTCGAGCAACACCTGCGTCAGCCGCTTGGCTTCGTTGCGATTGCCTTTGATGACCGCTTCGCTCAGTTGTTTCAGTTCGTCCATTTTTCGTCCTCCAAGTCAGTTTCGTCTCGTCCAACGATCGTCCGCATAGACTAATGAGATTTTGCTTTCTGTCACTACGATTTTTCTCCTTTTTCCTCAAAAGGGCCAACGGACGCGACCGACAGGATGGAAGCGGATGGAGTCCACGATGGACCGTTCCGGTTCGTGGGGCGGAGCGCCAACGGCTTGGGGTTGCAATGCGCGGTCGGAACTGTGAATCTGGCGGCCCGATGAAAACCGATACCGCCGCCCTGGTCGTGACCCTGGAATGCTTCGCGTCGCCGGCGGAATCATCGGGGCCAAAACCATGGCCCTCTCTTGATGATTCGGCCCGCCATGATTTTGGCCGGCACTCGACTTCCAAGAGTCGCACCGCCGGTTTGGGGAACCGCACATTCCCTGTTTCCGGCTTCCATCCTTCAGCGTCAATCACACGCCCTTCACCATGCCGTTAGCCGACACATCAGGCGTCATCCTGCGCATGACCGACTGGAGCGAGACCAGTGTGATCGTCACGTGGTTCACGCGGGATGTGGGCAAGCTGCGCACCGTCGCCAAGGGCGCGCACCGGCTCAAGAGCGCGTTCCGCGGCCGGCTCGACCTCTTCTACCTCGACGACATCGTCTATGTCCCCAGCCGCCGTGGCGAACTGCACACGCTGGCGGAGTGTTACGTGGAGAATCCCTTCCCCCACATCCGCGAGCGGCTCGACGCGTTCACCGCTGCAAGCTACTGCTGCGAACTGGTGGACCTCGCCACCGAACCCGAAGGCCCCGTCCCGCCCCTGTTCGAGTTACTGGTGAAATCGCTCGCCGCGCTTGAC
>JAOACV010000257.1 GCA_026417675.1 Verrucomicrobiia bacterium | reverse complement strand
TTTCAGGGCATTACCGGCGCGGCTGGGAGATTCCACGCCACGCAGTGCCGCAAATACGGCACCCAAGTCGTCGGCGGCGTCGTGCCGGGCAGGGCCGGGGAGATTGAGCTTGATGGCAGCCGCGTGCCCGTGTTCGACACGTTGGCCGAGGCGGTGACGGCCACCGGCGCCAACGCCACCTGCATTTTCGTCCCGGCTGCCCTTTGCGCCGACGCCATTCTGGAGGCCGCGGACGCGGGCATCGAACTGGTCGTTTGCATCACCGAAGGTATTCCCTCGCTGGACATGGTCAGGGTTAAGCGCAAGCTTGCCGAGACACGCACGCGGCTCATCGGCCCCAACTGCCCCGGCATCATCACGCCCGGCCAGTGCAAGATCGGCATCATGCCCGGCTACATCCACAAGCCCGGCCAAGTCGGCGTCGTCAGCCGCAGCGGCACGTTGACCTACGAAGCAGTCTGGCAATTGACCTCGCGCGGCGTCGGCCAGAGCACCTGCATCGGCATCGGCGGCGATCCTGTCAGCGGCACATCGCATCTCGACGCGGTCAAGCTCTTCAATGCCGACCCGGACACCGAGGCCATCGTGCTCATTGGCGAAATCGGCGGCAGCAGCGAGGAAGAAGCCGCCGAGTGGATCGCCAACCACTGCAAGAAGCCGGTGGCCGCCTTCATTGCCGGCATGACCGCGCCGCCCGACCGCCGCATGGGGCACGCTGGTGCCGTGATCAGTGGCGGCAAGGGCACCGCTGCCGCCAAGATCGCCGCGTTGCGCGCCGCCGGCGTCGCCGTCGCGCCAACCCCCGCCGTCATCGGCGAGACGTTGATCGCTTTGCTAAAGCCGCGCTTGAAACCCGTGCAAGTCAGGAAGCGAATTGGTCGCGCCAAGGTGGGCAAACGCTCTGCGGCCACACACAAGTAACAGCAGCGGGCGGACTTTGCCCTTGTGCGGGGGCGCTGGCGACCTAACAATCCGGCCGAAGAAGATCTGTCTCTTATACACATCT
>JAOACV010000256.1 GCA_026417675.1 Verrucomicrobiia bacterium | reverse complement strand
GTCTGCGACGAGTCGATGGGTGACGACCTGCGCGTGACTGTGGTCGCGACCGGACTCGGCCGCGCGGCGTCGAAGAAGGCGCCGTTCACGGTCGTCAAGACGGGGACCGACAACGCGCCGGTCGCGGTCGCGCCGGCTCCGCAGACGGCCGACTACGGGCATCTCGAGGTTCCAGCGGTCTGGCGCACCGGCCGCGAGAGCGCCGCAGCGCGCGTCGCCGCGCAGGCGCAACAGGCTGTCATGAACGCGCAGTTGGTAGGCCGTCGCGCAGGTCTCGCCGAGTTCGCCGCGCACGTCTTGGTCATCGGTCCAGATTTCCCACTGGCCCGCGCCGCCGGTGATCGCAAGGCCGTCGTGGTGAAGCAGGAAGTCCATCGCGCGGTCGGTCTGCTTCAACAGCTTCGCCTGCGGCTGTTCGCGGTAAAGTTCGAGCTGGGCCAGACAACGCGCCATGTAGGCGTAGATGTGGCCTTCGATCATCGGCCGACGGCCGATGATGATGCCGAGGTTCCAATCCGCCAGCGCCCGTTCCCGCAAACAGAAATCGAGATAGCGCCGCTCGCCGGTGGCGCGGTAAAGCGCGAGCATCGTGCGCTCCAAGCCCGTCACGGAGACATGCGTGGCCACGCCAGTTGTTGCGTCCCAGTTCTCTGGAATCGTCCGCCAGCGCTGCACGATGTAATCGGCCAGCTTCTTTGCCGCCTCCAGCGAGCGCCTCTCGCCGAAGTATTGATGGTCGGTAACCAACGCCCAGATGATGTAACCCATCTCGTGGATNTCCCACATACCCGACATTCGCGCGTCGGGCGCCATCATGCCGATGTAGCCGTCGGCCTCCTGTGCGGCGATGGTGCGTTCCACGAGGCGCTTCTTCAGCGCCACAACCCTCTCATCGCCGGTGTTGGCGGCGAACTTCACGGCCGCGTCAATGAGCTTCCCCAGCCCGACATAACCGCTCTTGGCCTTCTTCTCGATGAACGGCGGCAGAAAATCCTTGTCGGCGTTGAGAACGAGAAGGTTGTTGTTGACGGTAACTTCAATGCGGCGGCCAATCTCGCCGCCTGCTTTGACTTGGCGCAAGTCGAGCGGCGTCAGTTCGTCCGACGCGGCTATTTGCGCCGCGAAAGCTGCGACGCCCAACAAAACTGTCAGTCGTTTCCATGCACAGTCATTCATGGCGAACTCCTTCCGATGTCTCGTAGGCCAGACCCTCCTGTCTGGCCAATAACATGCGCGGTTTCAAACCGCCGGTCCTTGGCCGACCGGCCAGACAAGAGTGTCTGGCCTACGCCTCCTGAACTGGCCGCCTTACGGCCGCTTGCCTCCGATACAGTAAAGATTCTGCGACGTGCGGACCAACAACCGCCCGTGCGCGGCGACGACCGACGACATGATGCCCGGGCCTTCGCCCATCGGAATCGTCGAGAGCACTTTGAACTCATCACCCGCGCTCAACGCGACCACGGTGCCGGCTTCGCTGATGCAGTAAACCCTGCCGTCGGCGCCCGTGGGCGAGGCGCTGAAGACTTCGCGCCGGCCGAAGTTGCCGAGGCTGCCCTCCCATTTCTTTGCGCCGGTCTTCGGGTCGAGACAGGTCAGGATCTGCTTGTTGCCGTTGAGCACGAACAGTTTGCCCTGATAGTAGAGCGGAGTCGGCACGTCGCAGGTGACGTCGTCGAGTTTCCACGCCAGATGCGTCGAGGTCACGTCGCCCTGGCCGCCGGTCTTGATCGCATACACCGGCTCGCCCTTTGGCCCGCAGACATAGGCGAAGCCGGGCGAGGTTGCCGGCGACGGCACGACACGAAACATGGTTTTCTTGGCCGGATTGACGCCAGCCCAGCGCCACAACTCCGCGCCGGTGTCGGCCCGATGACTGGTCAGGCAGTCGCCGCCGAACAACAGGATTTCCAAACCGCTCCTGCCTTCGTAGGGAATCGGCGTTGTGTAGGCTTCCTGCGATTCGCCCGGCGCGTCGCTCTTGCGGATGTGCCGCCAGAGGTTCCTGCCGGTCTGAGGGTCGAGACAGAGCAGATACGACTCGCGCTGCGGCTTGTCGTCCTGCGCATGCTCGTAAGTCGGCGGGTTGCGCTGGAGGACCGGCACGTAAAGTTTGCCGCCGTAAAGCAGCGGGCTGGCGCCGTAAATCCACATCAGCGCGAACTTGCCGTATTCGTTCGCGAGGTTCCGCGCCCATAGCCTCCTGCCGGTGAAGTCAAACGCCGCGATGTCGCCGGTGGCGAAGATCGCCACGACGACCCTGCCGTCGGTGACGGGCGAGCAGGAAGCCGTGTTGTTCTTGCCTTTGGTCCAATCGCCGGTGGCCACGATTTGTTTCCAGCGCACCTTGCCGTCCGCGCGGTTGATGCAGAGCAGCAGCAGGTTCTTGTCCGCGTCGGGGCTGACCACGAACACCGAATCGCCCCACACCACCGGCGTCGCGCCGCTCCTGCCCGGCAACGGAGTCTTCCACGCGACGTTCTCTGTCGTGCTCCACTGCGTGGGCAGGCCCGACTCCGTGGTCGAGCCGTTGAAGAACGGCCCACGCCATTGCGGCCAGTTCTCCGCCCGCGCGGCGAGCGGCGCGACGAGCAGCGTCGCGAAAAGGACTAACGATGGCGGAGTGAAACTGGATGCGGTTTTCATATCTGGCGATTCGACGCCGGCACTGTTCCAAATCTTGCGTCCGAGGAAAAGTGTTTTCTCTGCGCCGTCCGGGTGCCGCCCATGAAGCTCGGGACGCGCCCCATTTTTCAAAAGAAACGCGTCTTTGTGTTCAAGAACAGCATCTCCAGTCGCCGGTCGTGGCACCACCCGACTCGGGGTCACGGCGTGGAGTAGATAACGCGCTTCAGTCGGGGAAGATCGAGAAGCCGGGTTTGGAACCGAGGCGTTGTTGGCGCCAGCGTTGGAAGTCCACCACGGTGGGGTCGAGATAAACGGAGCCGTCGCGAAGCTTGGTGGTGCCCACCAGCGTGGTGTTGTAGGTCTCGGTGCGGCGGCTACCGGTGGTGGCGTTGACCTTGCTGCCGACGTAAACCCAATCCGGCTGCCGGTGATTGTGGCCGTTGAGAACCGCGAACATCAGGTGGACGAACCGGATGTTGCCGGTTTGCGGTTCGATGACGAAGCAGGCCACGCAATGCCAGCCGGAATGCCCGTTGTGGCTCTCGCCGCCCTTGCCAATCTGAATGGTGGACTTCACTTCCAGCCCGACCGGTTTGCCGGCGATTTTGACGTCGGGATTGATCAAATCTGGATACGCCTGGTCGGAGTTGTGTTTGTAGGGCGAATGGTCGTTCAGTGCGTCGCAGAAGATGTTGGAGACAAGGCCACTGAAGTTGTTGCCTTGGATGTATTCCGCCAAAGGCTTGGCACCCGTGGCCACCAAGTTGGCGTTGATGCTCGCAACGATGCTTTGTGTGGCGCGCATGGCCGCTTCGAGATGGGCGATCTTCAGTCCTGGCGGCAGGGGCACCTGCGGCCGGAAGTAATCTGCGTTGACCGCCGGGGCCGTCGTGCTGGCCTCGTCCGCATACGCCACGGCGACAAACTTCGGCAGCGCAAAACCGAGCGCGTTGGCCAGCGATTCGAGCACGTCCACAGAGAAGTTCTCCCGCCCGTTCTCGACGCCGGAGAGGTATTGGTAGGTGATGCCGACCTTGGCGGCTAGCTGGTCCTGCGTAAGGCCTTTTTCCTCGCGCAAGGCGCGCACAAACCGACCAATAACTATCTTAGCATCCATTTCAACTATGGTTGATAACAAAAGTGCTGGAAAGTGTCTTTCGACTATAGTTGAATTCATGCCAGGTGAGCGATGTATCGGATTTATCAAACCGACTGCTTTGACTGGCTGCGGGACTGCCCGCCGCAGTCGCTCCATGCCGTCTGCACCGATCCGCCCTACGGTTTGCAGGAATTCACGGACAAGGAACTCGCCAAACTACGGGCTGGGCGCGGTGGCGTGTGGCGGTTGCCGCCGGTGATTGGTGGAAGCCGGCGCGACCCTTTGCCCCGCTTCACCGTGTTGAACGATCAGCAGAAGCAGAAGCTTCGAAAGTTTTTCTTTGAGTGGGGTTCGCTGTTGCGGTCGGCGCTCGTTCCGGGCGCGCATGTTTGCGTCGCGGGGCATCCCATCCTGCAATACTTGGTTCAAGGGGCGATGGCCGAGGCTGGCTACGAAGTGCGCCCCGCTATCATGCGCCTCTACTTCAGTTTCCGCGGCGGTGATCGTCCCAAGAATGCGGAGCGGGAGTTCCCGGAGATTAGCGTGACGCCCAAGGGCGCTTACGAACCGTGGATGTTATTCCGCAAACCCATCGAGACCCGAACCGTCGCGGAGAATCTGCGGCGTTGGAAAACGGGCGGGCTGCGGCGTCTGGCCGCCGACCGGCCGCTGCCCGATGCGATCCCGAGCGGACGGACGCCTGACCGCGAAGAAGCCATCTCAAACCATCCCTGTTTGAAACCGCAGCATTTCATGCGCATCCTCGTGCGCGCGCTGTTGCCGTTGGGGGAAGGCACGATTCTGGACCCGTTCATGGGGTCTGGCTCGACCATCGCCGCCGCGGAAGCTGTGGGCTACGAATCCATCGGCATCGAGGTTGATCGTCACTACTTCGAACTGGCGCAAGAAGCCATTCCGCGTCTGGCATCGCTCTATCGCAACTTTCAAGGGCAAGAGATTCAAATGGAAGACGACTATCGTGCGATCCCTTCGCCCGACGCAAAACAACTGCCTTTGGTTCTCGCAGAGGAGAAAGTCCCCTACGGCCAGCGATCAGCCGTCAAAACGAAACGCAATGGCAAGGGATTATGAGAGTCGCAGTCCTGATTCACGACGTGCTCGACGGCTTCGTTTAACCAGCACCCTCACTTCACGCTGACCTTGACTTCGAGGTCTTGTCAGGCCGTTCCCTTTTCCTCATAACTTGCCTTTGGGCGTCACGACAAAAAGCCGGCCG
>JAOACV010000255.1 GCA_026417675.1 Verrucomicrobiia bacterium | reverse complement strand
GTGTATAAGAGACAGGTCAGCGTCTATGTCGAGCACATCAAGAACGTCATCCGCGCCGCCGAACTGCTTGAGGTTGGCGTCGTCAACACCTTTGTCGGGCGCGACTGGACAAGGTCGGTGGACGACAACTGGCCGCGGTTCCTGAAGACGTGGAAGCCGCTCGTTGGTTTTGCCGAGGACCGCGGCATCAAGATTGGCATCGAGAACTGCCCGATGTTCTTTACCCGCGACGAGTGGCCCGGCGGCAAGAACCTCGCCCACAGCCCCGCCATCTGGCGGCGCATGTTTGAGGACATTCCCAGCAAAAACTTCGGCCTGAACTTCGATCCGTCACATCTGGTGTGGCAACAGATTGATTGCGCCAAAGCGCTGCGGGAGTTCGGCCCGCGCATTTTCCACGTCCACGCCAAGGACGCCCGCGTGGACCGCGACCGACTCGCCGATGTGGGCATCCTCACCACGCCGCTGAAGTTCCATACGCCCAAGCTGCCCGGCCTCGGCGACGTCAATTGGGGCCAGTTCTTCTCGGTGTTGACGGAGACCGGCTACAGCGGCCCGGTCTGCGTTGAGGTCGAAGACCGCGCCTATGAGGGTTCGCTCGAATTGCGCAAGGCGGCGTTGCGCCAGAGCCACAGTTACCTGCGGCAGTTCGTCAGCCGCAAGGAGGCGTGAGCGTGGCCCAAGTTTACGCCGGTGTGGACCTCGGCGGCACTGCGCTCAAGGCGGCGCTCGGCGAAGCCGACGGTCGGATTCTCTTCGAAGACAGCATTCCAACCGACTCGCATCTCGGCCCGCAGGGGGTGCTGGATCGGGTAGCCGCGCTGGTCAACGACCTCGCCGCGAAGACCAAACAGAAACCGCTTGCGCTCGGCATCGGCGTGCCCGGTCTGGTTGATCTGAAGGCCGGCGTGACGAAATTCCTGCCGAATCTCCCGACGCAATGGCGCGATGTGAAGGTGCGCGAGGTTCTTTCCCCCAAGATCGGCTCTCCGGTCTATCTGCTCAACGATGTGCGCACCGCCACGCTCGGCGAACTGACCTACGGCCACGGCCGGACCGCCCGCACGATGGCATTTTTCGCGCTCGGCACCGGCATCGGTGGCGGCGTGGTCGTGGACGGCAAACTTCGGCTCGGCCCGCTCGGCGCGGCGGGCGAGCTGGGCCACATCACGGTCCTGCCCGACGGCCCGCGTTGCGGCTGCGGCAACCGCGGCTGCGTGGAGGCGCTCGCCAGCGCGCCCGCCATCGCCGCCGAAGGCGTGCGCCTGATGCTCAGCGGCCAGGCGCCCAAACTCCATCAGATCGTCAACGGCGACACCGGCAAAGTCACCACCAAGACGATGGCCGAAGCCGCCGCCAAAGGTGACGAGAAAGTCGCGGAGGCCATCGTGCGCGCCGCTGAATACCTTGGCATCNCCATTGCCGGTGTTGTCACCACCCTGCATCCCGATCTCATTGTCATTGGCGGCGGCGCGGCCGGCATCGGCGACTTGCTGTTCGACAACGTCCGCCGCACCGTGCGCGAGCGCGTCAAGATGTTCCCCGCCGAGACCGTCCGCATCGAGCGTTCGCTCCTCGGCGACAAAGCCGGCCTCCTCGGGGCCATCGCGCTGGCAGTGAAGGGCGGACAGATCGGTTGAGGGCAGACAAACTAATGGTTCCCTCCTGTAGCCGGCTGGGCGTTTTCCTTTGCAGCCTCGCCTTCACGGCTTCGGCCTCGGACCACTGGTGGGACGAATACACGCCGGTCGCAACCGTGGGCCTCCGCGCGGAGGAACTGGAGACAATTCAGCCCGGCGCGGCGCGCGGCATCGGCACGCTCGGCTGGTATGGCTTTTGGTTCCTCGACGCGCAGGAGAAACAAGGTTACCTCACCGCCGGCCGCGAGAAGCTGCGGCAGGGCGGCGTCAAACACATCGTCTATTACGACCTCGGCGAGGTCGGCGACTACGCGGCGTTCTTCACCGCTGACGGCGCGATGAAACACAACGGCTGGTCGCTGCCGTGGTGGAAAGGCAACGAGCCGCTCACCGCGCGATGGTTCGGACTGGAGGCATTCATGCGCGACGCGCCGTGGGCGCCGTTCGCCGGCGCGAAAGTGTATGGCCTGAAGCCGTTCACGACGCCGGACGGACGGCCCGCAGACGATCTCTACGCCGTTCTCACGGCGCGCGGCCTCGATGGGAAATGGAAATTCGATTACTCCAGCAACGAACGGATCACCGACGAGATGGCCAAGCGCAGCGGCTTGGCGGAGCTTTCCGCCAAGCAAAGCAACCGCGCTGATATCCGGGGCAAGACCGGCTGGCAAATCGTGCGGCTCGCGCACTTGGACTACGCCAATCCGCAGATGCGCGACTATGTCTGCCGCGAAATCGAGCGCATCATCACCAGATTGCGCCCCGACGGCATCCATGCCGACAACTTCGGCGACACCAACCTCGGTCACGCCAACCAATCCGCCTTCGGCCTCTGGTCGCTGCACACGTTCCGCGACTACATGCGCCGCCATTTCACCCGCGCCGACCTGGAGCGGATGGGCATCAGCGACCTCGCGGCGTTCGACATCGCCGCCTACATCCGCGACAAGCCGTTCGAGACGCGAGGCAAACGCTGGCACATCATGAACCCGAAATGGGCCGAAGACCCGGTCTGGCTTTGCTACGTCCTCCACAAGGTCGAAACCGCGCAGGCGTATCACCGCGCGTTCTACGCGGCGGCGAAGAAAGCCGCGCGGCGCGAGAAGCTCGACTGTGCTGTCTTCGGCAACACCATCCCGTTTCCGATGGGCGGCTCGCTGATGAACGGCGCGTGCGACATCGCGCACTTCGAGTGGAGCACGGTGCATGGCCACTGGGGCATGAGGCCGATGGGTCTGCCGCCGAAAGGCCGCGTCGGCTACGTCACGCGGCTCGGCGCGGCCATCTCCGACGCGCCGTTCTGTTGGCCGAGCATCTACGTCAGCAAGGACAAGTCCGGCGCGGGCCACGAGAACCTGCACAAGGCCCTTGCCTTTGACTGTCTGGCCAACCGCGGCCTGCCCGACTTCGGCCATTGGTATCTCGACGGCTACTCGCCCGGCACGCCGCAAAGCGCCGGCTTCGTCAACCGTTTCATCCGCGCCCATGCCCCGCGCCTGAGCCGTCGCCGCTACCTCGCCGATGTCGCGGTCGTCCACTCCGCGTGGTCGGAGATCGCCTCGATGAACGTCTTTAACCCCATCATGGAAAAATTCGTGGACGAATACTGCGGCTGGTGCGACTTCCTCGGCGAGACGCACCGCCAGTGGGACGTGGTTCTCCAGCAAGAGCTGACCGCAAAGAACCTCGCGCGCTATCCCATCGTCGTCCTGCCGTCGGTGATGACGCTCACTGACGCGCAGACCGACGAACTGCGCCGCTACGTCGCCAACGGCGGCCGCCTTGTCGCCACGGGCCAGACAGGCACACGCTACGGCCCAGAGCGTTACCTCGCGCCGCGCGAGAAAGCGTTTTCCCTGCCCGGCGCGCGCATCGTCACGGACAAACCGGGCGCGACCTACTGGCGGAAAGACCGCGACGCCACCGCCGCGCGGCGCATGGCCGAGTTGCTCGACTGGCCCGGCTTCAAGCCGCGCCTCGAAACCGACGCGCCCGCCACCGTCGGCGTCAATCTGAACCTCGGCGCCGACAAGGCAGGCCCGTTGCTCACACTCGACCTCAACAACTGCGACCTTGTGGTCGAGACGGACACACTCCGCCCCGCTCCCGCCATCACGACCACGATCCGCCTGCCCGACAACTGGCGCGGATGCGACGTGCAGGCCAGCTACGCGACGCCGGAGATGAATACCAGCGCGCCCGCTATTCCGCTGAAAGACGGCTCTGTCGTTCTGGACCGTCAGAAAGGAACGTTGAAGCTGCAAACGCCACCCTTCCAAACCTATTTGGTTGTTTGTTTCGCCCCGCGCGGTCCGCACAACGATGCGCCCTAGCCTGCCGTATGGTTTGACTGTTGGGTCCCAGGCTGTCAATCATGCGCGTTGTGCGGTTTGTGCGGGCAAGGAACGGCGGTTTGAAACCGCCGTTCCTTGGTCGGAGACTGTGAAATGAAACAGGATCGAATGCAGACGTGGTTGATGGCGGTGTTGTGCGGCGTGTCGGTCGCAGCATTTGCCGCGGAGCCGAAAAGCGTAACGGTGGACGCAACGCAGAAAGGTGAGCCGATCTCGCCGTTGATCTACGGGCAGTTCATCGAGCATCTGGGCCGCTGCATCTATGGCGGCATCTGGGCGGAGATGCTGGAGGACCGGAAGTTCTTTTACGCGGTCGGCACGCAGGAATCGCCGTGGAAAGCCGCGGGCAATTGCGCCTACCGCATGACGACCGACAATCCGTTCGTGAACGAACGAACACCGGAAATCGCGGTCACGGATGCCGAAGGTGGATTGGTTCAAGGCGGGCTTGCCGTCGCGAAAGGCAAGTCCTACACCGGCCGCATTTGGCTCTCCGGTGAAAAACTCGCCGCTCCGGTCGAGGTGCGGCTGGTGTGGGGTGCGACGCCGAACGCGCGGCAGACCGTGCGCATCAACAAACTCAGCCCGCAGTTCGCCAAGTTTCCGCTTTCGTTCACTGCCGGGGCGAGCAATCAGGACGCGCGGTTGGAGATCGTTGGCCTCGGCAGGGGCAGATTTCGCATTGGGGCGGTGTCGCTGATGCCGGCGGACAACGTCAAGGGCATGCGACGCGACGTGCTGGCGCTGTTGAGGGAACTGGACTCGCCGATCTATCGCTGGCCGGGCGGCAACTTCGTCAGCGGCTACGACTGGCGGGACGGCATCGGCGATCCCGACCGCCGACCGACGCGCAAGAACCCGGCGTGGAAGGGCATCGAGCCGAACGACTTCGGGATGCACGAATACATCGCGTTCTGCCGCGAGATCGGCGCGGAGCCGCTGATCACGGTGAACACCGGTTTCGGGGACGCCTACTC
>JAOACV010000254.1:4297-4979 GCA_026417675.1 Verrucomicrobiia bacterium | reverse complement strand
GTCCAAACCTGACCGTATCGTCCGGCTGAACGCGGGCTTGATCCACGCGCTGACCCACCTGCTCGGGCCGATGCTGATCGTCTCCCGCGGGCTTTCGGACCGGCTGCTGGAGCTGCTGGTGCCTGCCAGCGCCAAACCGACGACGGTGCTTTCCGAAGAGGAGGTTGGCACGCTGCTCGAAGTCAGCCTGCAGGAGGGCGTGCTGCGCGAGACGGAGAAGAATATGATCCAGGAAATCCTCCGCCTGCGCCATCGCACCGCGAAGGACATGCTGACGCCGCGCGTGGACATGGTTTGCGTGCCGGCGACGATGCCGAAGCCGGAGCTGATTGCGTTTCTAAAAAAAGCCGGCCATCGGCGCGTGCCGGTTTATGACGAGTCGCCCGACACGATCGTCGGCATCCTCGATGTGCGGAGGAGGAGCCGATCGAGATCATGGACCCGCCGTCGTTCGTGCCGGAGTCCATGAGCGCGGCGCGGCTGCTGAAAAGTTTCCAGACGCACAAGAAACCGATGGCGATTGTGGTGGACGAGTTTGGCGGCACGGAAGGGCTGATCACGATGGCGGACCTGCTGGAGGAGATCGTCGGCGATCTGGCGGGCGAGTTTCGCCGGCCCGAACAGGAAATCCGGCAGGTCGCCCCGAACGCGTGGCTGATCCGCGGCGGGACCCGGCTCGAGG
>JAOACV010000254.1:0-4287 GCA_026417675.1 Verrucomicrobiia bacterium | reverse complement strand
CGCTGGTACCGTCGGGCCAGGTGTTCGTGGTTGGCGACAACCGCCAAGCGGATCTGGATGCCCATCTGCACGGGCTGGTGGCGACGCGGCTCGGCAGCATTCCGAAGGCGGATGCGCGCGTGGAAATCGGCGGCGCGCGCCTGATTGTGCAGCGCGTGGCCAAGAACCGCATCGCGGAACTGCGGCTGGAAAAACCCGCGGCGGAGGGCGGATGACGACGCTGCAGATTCTCATCTTGCTGTTGTGCGTGGCGCTGTCGTTTTTCTTCTCCGGCATCGAGACCGGCTTGTTCTCGCTCAACAAGATCCGCCTGCGTCATCGCGTGCGGCGGCGCGATCCGCGGGCGATGATTCTTCAGCAATACCTCGACCGCCCGGAGCGACTGCTGGCCACCGTGCTGGTCGGCAACAACGTCGTCAACGCCACCGCCACCGTGCTGGCCGTGCTGGCGGCGCTGCGCGCGTGGCCGACGCGGCCGTATCTGGCGATGGCCGCGGCTGTTTCCGTGATGACGTTCATTCTGCTGGTGTTTGGCGAACTGATGCCCAAGTCGTTGTTCCGGCAGTATCCGTCCCGGCTCAGCATCCGGCTGGCCCGTCCGCTGCACTGGAGCGCGGTGGCGATGACGCCGTTGCGGATCGCGTTCGAGGCGCTGGCGGCGCTGTTCATGCGGCTGGCCGGCGAGGAGCGCGGCCGGCGCGAGCTGTTCGTCACCCGCGAAGAACTGATTCTGATCGCGCGCGAGGGCGAGCTGACCAGCAAGGCCTCCGACGAGGAGCGCAGGATGATCGCCGGGGTGTTCGACATGTGCGCGACGGCCGTGCGCGACGTGATGGTGCCGATGGCACAAGTGCTGGCCGTGACGCCGCAAACCTCGGCGGTCGAGGTGTTGCGTCAGGCGCGGGAGCGCGATCTGGCGCAAATGCCGGTGCTCGACGCCGCCGGCCGGCTCGCCGGCATTGTCAGCGTCTATGACATCCTCGCCGACGATGCCCCGCCGGCGACCAAGACCGCCGCCGACTACTGCCGGCCCGCGCCGATGGTGGACGGCGCCGAGTTGCTCGACCGCGTGCTGGCCCGTCTGCGCGGCGAAGGCGCGCGCATGGCCGTGGTGGTGGACGTGAAACAGCGCCCGCTCGGCGTGGTGACCGTCGGCGATCTCGTCGAGAAGATCGTCGGCGAGATCGAGCTTTGAATCGCGGCCTACCGCCTCCTCATGTTGCGCGCTTCCGAAACCGCGCGCGGTGGACGGGCCGGCCTTCCCGGACGAAATCGCGCTCGAAGTCCGTCATCTCCTCCTCGGCAGCCGGCACGAGCGGCGGCACCGGCTCAAACGATGGATGCGCGTGGAAACACGGCACCATTTCCGCGAAGTAATCCGCGTGGTCGGTGGCCAGGTTGACGAACCCGCCGGCGCGCAGGGTGCGTTCGAGCGCCGCGACAAACTCCGGCGAGATCAGCTGGCGTTTGTGGTGGCGCTGCTTGGGCCACGGGTCGGGGAAGTAGATGTGGTAGGCGCTGATGCTCGCGGGCGGGAAGAGCCGCTCGACGGCGTAGGCGCTGTCAATCCGCAGCGCGCGCAGGTTGTCAGTGATGCCGAGCCGCGGCGCCTTGCGCTCCAGTTTCAGGACGCGGCCCTTGAGCCGTTCCACGCCGAGCCAGTTGCGCTCCGGGAACCGCCGCGCCCAGTGCAGCAACAACGTGCCGTCGCCGCAGCCGAGGTCCACCTCGATCGGCTGCGCTTTGGGAAACACGTCGCGCCAGTCCAGCGGCGCGAACCAGTTTGCCGGTGTGTAAAGGATGAGCATGGGCCTCTCAGAAGGTTGTCTTCATTGCGCCTGGTGCGGTAGGATAGGCGGCGTCGGCGGACAGCGCAACGCTGTCCGCAGCACGCATGGCAAACCGTAGCCGTGCGCCGGTTTGGAACACGCAGGAGAGATGACGATGAAGAAACTGATGATTAGCTTGAGCGCCGTTTGCCTGGCGGCCTCGCTCGCTGTGGCCCAGGAAGCGGAGAAGAAAGAAGGAAAAGGCGAAAAGGCCGAGAAGGCCGAAAAGGGCGAGGCAAAACAGTCCCACGGGCCGGTGATGAGCGCCAGCGCCATCAAGAAGGCGCTGCTCGCCCTGGGGTTGTATCCGGAGGCGCTNGACAACATGAACCTCACGAAAGACCAGCGCGAGAAGGTCACCGCGCTCATCGAGAAGTTCCGGCCGGAGTTTGAGAACGTGTCAAAGGCGTTGTGCTCGGAACTGACGGGGTTGATGACCGAGGAGCAGAAGGCGGCTTTCAACCGCGGGATGCAGGCCGCTCAGAAGCGCATCAACATGGAACGGGGCATCGTGCCGGCTCCCCGGTAGCCCGCAAGCTCGCCTCAGCGCGCAAGGCCAGGCGGCCGCCGGCAGAGCGCCGGCGCCCGGCGGACAACTTTTTCATTGCGGTGGTTTTACATCACGCGCAACCAGGAGACTGATTATGAAAAAAATGCTGACTGCACTGACGATGACCTGCCTGCTGACGGCGTGGGCTGTTTGCGCCCAAGAGCAGCCCAGGCGCGGCCCCGGCGGCCCCGGCATCGGCCCCGCGGGGCGCGGCTTGGGCATGATGGGACTGCCCCCGCAAGTCATGGAGAAGCTCGGCCTGACCGATGAGCAGAAACAGAAAGCGATGGAGCTGGGCCAGAAGTATCGCCCGCAGCTTGAAGAGATCATGAAGAAGATGCGGGAGGAGTTCCGCGCCATCCTGACCGACGATCAGAAAAAGAAGCTCGACGAGGCGGTCGAAGAGACGCGCCAGCGGTTCAGCCAGGGCCGCGGCGGCGCGGAAAAAGGCGCCGGCAGGGGCAAAGGCAGACCCGACGCGGAGAAGTAATAGCGTTCCGAGGCAGGCGCATCATTTTGGAGGACGGTTTGCGGCGGCGCCCCGCATGGCGCCTGGTGGATCGCGTTCTCCGAACGCGATTCTCCGGCAGGCCCGACGACGGCAATCGCGTTCGGAGAACGCGATCCACCCGCATCCCGCCTGCGCGACGCATAAACCTCCTCGCGGGATGACCCGATTGGCCCGCGCCCGCTTCCAGAATTCGGCGCGCGCCCAGATTCAGGCGAAGCGGGGGAAGTCCTGTGGTCGTTCATCCGCCAATTGCCCCTGCGGAGGTGATGCGTGGATTTTGTGTCCCACAGTAGGCAACGCAGGAAACGAAGAGATGCCTTTGTCCTTCGTTTGAAGCCCCGCAAGGGGCATCCCAGAATATGACCCCGCAACCGCCTATCCATCGCCGGAGGCGCCGGTTTTTTGCTCCCTAAAACGCCTGTTTCCGCCGTGGGAGGCATTTTGGGCTCCCAAAAACACAAGCCGCAGCCGTGGGACGGAGTTTTGGCTCCAAAAAATGGAGGTTTCTGGCGCGGCACGCATTTTTTGCTCCAAAAAATGGCACCCACGGCCGCGGGACGGACTTTTGGCTCCCGAAAACGCCTGCTTCCGCCGTGGGAGGCATTTTTGGCTCCAAAAAACACAAGCCACAGCCGTGGGACGGATTTTTGGCTCCGAAAAACACGAGATTCTGACGCGTTTGGCGGTTTAACCTCAAAAACACCGTGACTTACGCCGGCGGTCGGCTTCGGAGGCCGTTGGACGCGCCGGCAGAGCATCTCGACCTCCGGCCGGTCTGACAACGAGGGAAGGAAGTCACGGGGTGGACTGGCTTCGCGTGCCGGTGCCCCAACAATGCGTCAGCCGCGCCCGTGTCCGCAACCGCAGCCGTGCTTGGCCTTGTTGCGCTGGCGGGTGCCGATGCCGAGGAAGTTGAAGTCGGAGAGGTGGCCGAGGACCTTGAGGGCGGCGCGGCTGGCGAACTTGATGTCGTCCCAGGAGCGCAGGCTGGCGAGTTTGCGCAGGACGAACTTCGGGGTCAGAAAGCTGGTGTAAAGGCCTTGGGTGATCTCCAGCAGGCGCGCGTCGGGGATGGGGCATTTCATGATCGGCACGCGCATGTCGTATTCGTCCCAGTCCTCCGTGCGCAGCCAGCCGTTGCGTTTGCACTCGGCGAACAGCGGGGTGCCGGGATAAGGCATGACGATGGTGGCCTGCAGCGTGTCAATGTAGCCGCGGTCGAAGAGCGACTTGGTGAGGTTGATGGTTTGCAGCGCCTCGGCCTCGCTCTCCCACGGGTAGCCGACCATGCAGGTGACGTGCGGCTCCAGACCGGCTTTCTTGGCCATGCGCATGGAGTTCTCCAGCCGCTCGGCGCGGCCGAGTTTCTGGACGCGGGCGAGGGGGGATTGGCTGGC
>JAOACV010000253.1 GCA_026417675.1 Verrucomicrobiia bacterium | reverse complement strand
CGGTCAGTGGCACCGTGACCCTCACTTCCGTAGCCTGTCCGGGCCGGCTCGACAATGAAAAAGCGGCGTTCATCTTCTCCGCCCGCTCGCGCATCCCCATCAACCCGAACCGGCCGCTGCTGGCCGCCAGAACCTTCTCGACGTCAAATCCACAGCCATTGTCCCGCACACGCAGCGTCACGTCGCGTTCGCCGTAGTCCAGATGCACCTCGATCCGGGACGCGCCGCTGTGCTTGATGGCGTTGGTCACAGCCTCCTGCGCAATGCGCAGCAGGTTCGTTTCCACCACCACCGGCAACCGTCGCTCGTCGCCGCTGGTGATCACCTCGACTTTCTGCCGCGTGGCGTCGTCGGTCGTGGCCAGTTGCCGCGACGCCTCCACCAACCCGCCCTGCTCCAGCGCCACCGAGCGCAGGTCCCAAACCGACCGCCGGGCCTCCTCGTGCGTGTGGCGCACGACGGCTAGGGCCAGTTCGAGCGACTTGCGGGCCAGTTCCGGCGACTCCGCCAAGCGCGCCAGCGAGGAATCAATCTGCACGCCGATCAGCGCCAATTGCTGCTCCAGCGTGTCATGCAGATCGCGCGCAATGCGCGAGCGTTCCTCCATGACCGCTTCGCGGGCGACCTTCTGCTGGATGATGCGCGTTTGCGCCGCCACCTGCCGCCGCAACAACGCCACCCACACCAACACCGCTAGAATCGCCGCGGCCAGCAAGCCCATCGCCCAAAAGATGCGTTCCGGCGTCCACCACGGCGGCTCGCGCAGCAGCACCACGTCGCGCGGGCCGCGCAGAACGAGATGGAAGGACAGCGGCCGCGGTTGCGCCGGACTCAAACGCGGCTCGGGCGAGTAGCGGAACTGGTTTTGGCAGATGCCGGCAATCTGCACCCAACTGCCCAGCAACAGCGACGGCGCGTTAGTCTTGGCCGCGCCCTCGGCAAAGTGCGCCGAGAAAACCGTGTCGCCGCTTTGCAGGATCAGGATCACGCGTTCAGGGCGCGCCAACTGATCCAGCAGCATGCCGTCCAGCCGCACCAGCTCCCCGTCGAGTTCGCCGCTGCGTGCCTGGGCGATGGTGATGACTTTGGGTTTCGGGGGCGGGCCGCTGCCGGTCTTTTTCACGAACGAGTTCAGCAGCAACGGCGCGCCGTCGCTGAAGCCGGGAAACCCGACGGCCTCGACGCGGTCGCCCACCCGGAACGGCTTGGTCTCCGGCGTCTCCACGCGGAGCGCGCCGGTGTCGTCGCGCAAATACAAGTGACTGCCCGGTTCGAACAACGTCACCACGCCGGCGACGCGCACGCGCGAGGCGGCATCGGGGCGGAACTGCATCAGCGAGGAGGCCGTGCGCAGCGACAACTTGAACGCCGCGTCCGCGCCCGCCTCGTCCACAATGATGTGCTCCAGCGTCGGCACCATGATGCGCGCGCCGACGATCTGGCGTTTCTGGTTGTAGATGCCGGCGAACACCCCGCGCACAGTGACCGCCGCGCCGACGAGGTTGGTGGGCGTGTGGACGACCGGCGTCCGCGTCGGCACAAAGGCGCGGAACGCCCCGCTCGAGGTGCTGAAGTCCACATGGATGCCGCCGCTGGATTTCGGGCCGGAGCGCAGCGTGACGCGCCGCACGACGCCTTTGACCTCGACCCACTCGTCCTGATTGAGCGGGTTGGCGATCTGTTCGGGCGTGAGCACCGTCGGCTCCGGCTCCGGGCCGGTGCCGAGTATTTTGGCGCGCACGGGGCTGCCGAATTTGCCCGGCCCGACCACCTGCGGCGCGAACTGACCTTGCGCCGAGACGCCCTCGATTTGCACCCGCTGCCCGAATTTCAGCTTGAGGGCGTCGGCGGCGCTGCGGCCCGGTGAAAACGAAATGCCGCCGGTTTCGTCCTGCAGGATCGCGGTGTAGGTCTGCCAGTCCGGGTTCCACTCGAAATACGTCACCACCCCGCGCAACCGCACCGGATGACGCCGCGCGGCCTCCGTCGGCGTCAGCCGTTTGACTTGAACGACGTTGGTGAGCACCGACGAGGTCGCACCCTGCGCCGGCGCGTCCGACGCCCGCGCCAGAAGCGACGCCGCCGCCAGCGAGATCGCGGCCCACTGCGTTTTGCTCAGCCAGTTCACAACAACAACCGGCAGTTAAACCGATTCCTTACCGCCTTGCAACCACCGGCACAAACCGTCGTGGATCGCGGCCGCGCTGCCGACTCTGGCCATCGAGGAACGCTCGAAACGGCGCCGGCAGGTCCTCCCATCGCGTGTGTCCGGCGAGCGCCGCGAGGTCGCGGTGGGCATACGTGTGGAAGAAGAGATGGCGCCGGCCCGCGCCCGCGGCGGATGTGGCAAAGGCCAGCAAGCCTGCGGCTGCCTTGGCGGTGTAGGTGACATCCAGCGTCAGTCCGGCGTGCGCGGCAAACAGGCTGGCGGCGCGCGCCGCTTCCTCCGTGGGCCTGCCGTAACCGCCGCCAGCGTGGTCGTGGAGAATCAGGAAATCTTCGGCCACCGGTTGCGGCAAAGAGTCCTCGGCGACGTCTGCGAGCCGCGCAAGCCGCTGACAGAGCCGCCTGGCCAGAAACACGATGCGCAATTCCGTCAGCACCTCCGCCGCGACGCAGCGAACCGCCACGACGCGGGCGCGGAGTCCGGCCAGCCGCAGACCGACCACCAGCCCCGCCGCCACGCCGCCGGTTCCGCCCGCCACGTGCACGAAATCCGGCGCGGGAAGTTCGCCGCGCGCGACTTGCTCACCAAGCTCCAGCCCCGCCTCCACGTAGCCCATCGCTCCCACAGGGTCAGTCCCGGCGGGGGGAATGACATAAGCGTCTAGGCTGCGGTCGGCGACAACGGCGGCAGCCGAAAGATCCACCAGCGCCTGCTCGCCGAGCGCGCCGACGAGAAACAGGTTTGCGCCCGAGGCCTGCTCCGCCAACAGAGTCTGCCGCACGCGCTCAGCCATCGGTTCCGGCCAGAGATGCAAATGCACCTCGAATCCAAGCTGCCGACCGTAGAGCGCAGTGGCCAGTGCGTGATTGGAGCCGAACGGCCCGAACGTCAGCACTCGCCGCGCGCCGAGCGATCGTGCCTCCCCAAAGTAATGCTCCAGCTTGCGAACTTTGCTCATTCCCCATGGCTCGCCGGAAAGATCGTCGCGCTTGACCCAAAGTTCCGTGCTCTTGAATGTGGGAGGCACCCCAGCGCCCCGAGGTGACCCACAGGTCCCGCGGACGGGGCGCCGCGGCTCTGGCCCCGTTCCGAGCGCGCGCTCGATGCCCGCGAGCCGCTCGACCGGCGTCGGGCACGTTCCCAGCGCCGCGAACGGCATCGTCTCATGCAGTCGCGGAAACCGTTTGAGCAGATTCAGCACATCACGGCTCACGCATCCGGCTCAAAGCACTTGGATCTTCACGTCCCTGAACCAAACTCGCGCGCCGTGGTCCTGGAAACCGATGTGGCCTTTGCGCGGCAGGTCTTTCCACGCAAACTTGAACTTGTTCTTCGTGCCGTCCGGGTTTTGGCCGGGTTTGTCGAACTGGTCCGTGTTCATCTCGCAAATCTTCTCGCCGTTCAACTCGACGGTAATCATCGGCCCGTTGCAGGTGATGACCATGCGGTTCCACTCGCCGACGGGTTTCTCGGCGTTCTTGCACGGCGCGACCATGTCGTAGAGCGCGCCGCAATCGTGCTTGCCGGGCCGGGCGACGCCGACGCTGTCATAGACCTGCACCTCGATGCCCGTATGCACCGGGTTCTTGAGGTCGGACCAGCGGATGAAGACGCCGCTGTTGCACTTGTGCGTTTCCTCTTTCTTTGTCTTCGCGTTCAGCTTTTTGCTGGGTGGCGATACTTTGAACTCGAGCGACAAGACAAAGTTCTCGTATTGCTCCTTCGTATAGAGATAGCCGCCGCCCTTGACCTGACAGGCGATGGCGCCGTCCTCCACGGCCCATCCTTCCGGCTTGCCCGTCGCGGCCCAGCCGTCAAGGTTTTTGCCGTTGAACAACGCCTTCCATTCGCCCTGCGCTGCGCCGCAGGCCACAACCATCAGGCCGCCCAGCATCACGCTGCCAACCGTCCTTCGGTAACTCGTCATGTGTCTCCTTTCAGTTGTTTGTTCCGTGCGCCTACGCTTAGTCGGTTCGCGCGCCCATTTCAACCTTCGAGTTGCGATCCCCGGTTTTGAATGAACGGTGCTCTGCGCTTTTTTCTTCCATTGGCTATCAAGGCGCATTGCTCCATCGCCAAACCTTCATCTCGTGAAGGACTGGTCAAGACCAGATTTTCCTGTAAAATGGGCGAGTGGGTGCAGGCAGAACAGTCATGGGGATCCAGCTTAAGCGGCCATCGGTATGGCCGCAGGGTCCGTCTGCGTTTTCTTCTTCAAGGCTTCCAGTTGCTGGGTCAGCGCCGGCGTCATCCCCACCCCGCGCCAGGCGGCTGAGGCGTCCACCAGCACCGCAAAGAGCAGACTCATCCCGGAGCGCTCGTTCAAGAAGCGCGGGATGACCTTGCTGCGTCGCCGCCCTTCCCCCAACAGTCGCTCCAGCAGGTTGGTGGTCCGAATCCGCACCCGATGCGCCGCCGGAAAGCGCAGCGCCGTCAGCACCTCCTCCAAGTCGGTCCGCAGACATTTCATCGCCTCGGGATAGTCGGCCTGGTAGCGGGCGATGATCGCTTGGGCCTGCCGCAGGCCCGCCTCGTAGCGGGCGGCCCGAAACGCTTGGGCCATGAGTTTCTTGAGACCCGGCCGGGCTTGCTGCGGCAGCTTGCAGAGGATGGTGCGCATCCGATGCACTTGGCAGCGTTGCACCCAGGCATGGGCAAAACTCTCCAGCACCGCCCGCCGCAGGCCGCTGTGGCCGTCAATAATGATCAGCAGCGGTTCGTTCAGACCCCGGCCTTTGAGGTCGTCAAAGAAGCGCTTCCAACAGACGGTGCTCTCCGGGTCCCCCACCGCCAAGTGCAGCAGCGCCTTCTTGC
>JAOACV010000252.1 GCA_026417675.1 Verrucomicrobiia bacterium | reverse complement strand
CGTGAGCCAACGCCCCATCGTTTTCCGCGAACACGGCCACGTCCACCGGGCTGACACTTGTCGTCCACTGGTCGAAGCCGCGCGCGCCGGTGCCGTGCGGCTCGAAGCTCTCGCGCGCGGCACCTATCCCGGCCGGCGACTACCGGCCAACGCACTGCTCGGCGTGCGCAGCGTCGGATTCTGGGATGCACGCGGCCCGCAGGATTGGGGGCTTCCGCTGCACCGCAACGAAGGAATCGAACTGACATTTCTGGAAAGTGGACGGATGCCGTTGCGCGTGGAAAATCGCCGATTCGTGATGGAGCCGGATCACCTGTTGATTACGCGCCCGTGGCAACCGCACCAACTCGGCAACCCGCACATCGGCGCCGGTCGGTTGGTCTGGCTGATTCTCGACGTCGGGGTGCGACACCCCCACCAACGCTGGCGCTGGCCCTCATGGCTGGTGTTGACGCCGGCGGACTCGGTGGCGCTGACCCGATACCTGCGCGGCAACGAACAACCGCTCTGGCCCGCGCCGCCGGAAATCCGCCACGGCTTCCAAGTCATTTGTCAGGCTGTGCAAGACAACCATGTCTCCAAACTCGCTGTGACCATCAACGAACTGTTCCTGCAACTGCTGGAGTTGTTCCGTGGCCGGCGCGTGCCGGTGCGCTCCTCGCTCAGCAGCAGCCGGCGCAGCGTCGAATTGTTCCTCAAGGAGTTGCCCAACAACCTCGGCGAACCGTGGACATTAGCGGCCATGGCAGAACGCTGCGCCGTCGGGCCGACAACGTTCGTTCATCACTGCCGCAAACTGACCAACATGTCGCCCATCGAGTATCTGACGCACCTGCGCGTGCAAGCGGCCTGCCGCGCCTTGCGTCAGCAACGCGACCGCCCGATCACTGACATCGCGCTGGCTTGCGGTTTTTCCTCCAGTCAGTATTTCGCCAACGTCTTCCGCCGTCAGGTCGGCTGCTCGCCGCGCGCCTACCGTCAAACATGATCACACGACTCACAACGCTTTTGCTCAGCCTTTGCGTGAGCGCCACCGCCACCCAACTACGCCTGACCGACACCGGCGGCGACCGCGCCACGGGCTACGTGATGAGCAACAAGATTGCTCGACGGAACGGCCAACTCGTTTGCACGTGGCTCGATGTCGAACGTCAAAACTGGTGGGCACTCGTGGATCCGGCGACCGCCAAAATTCTGCGCACGGGCAAGCTCGGCGAACCACGCAAGGACAACCATTGCGGCTGCGCCATCGCCACCGATCCCGACGGCTCGCTGCATCTGCTCATCGGCGCACACCACGGCTCGTTCATCCATCTCCGAATGCCACCGGGCAAACTGGATGGGGAAGCGGTTGAAGGTGGACGCGCCGTCGGGGAGCAAGCCACCTATCCAAGTCTCGTTTGCGACAGCCACGGCACCTTGCACCTCCTTTACCGGCGCGAAACCAACGGACGCGACCCGCACCTGATGTACTGCTGGCGTCCGAAACAAGGATCGTCGTCCGCACCGCGCGCGCTCGTTCGCTCCGCCGTGAAAGAACACAGTTGGCTAACCAACGCCATCGAGGTCGGCCCCTCAAACCGGCTGCACGCGGTTTTCTCCAACACGCTGCCGGTGCCCGACAAAGGCAAGGACGCGCGTTACTACAGCGCATCCCACATTTACTCCGACGATGGCGGCCTGACGTGGCGCCAGTTCGGCGGCACGGTGCTCGATCAGTTGCCCGCCGATGCCGCAAAACTGGAACGCATCGAAACTCCTGAAAGTGGGAGCGGCCTTAGCGCCGCGACCCTCTCCCGTCGCCGCACCGAGGTGGCTCCCACATTGATTGCCGGCCCGAAACATTCCTACTATCACAAAATGGTGCTCTCGAATCCGGTCCTGGACGACCGTGGCCGTCCGTGGGTCATTGTTCACAACCTTCTCGCTGGTGATGCGGAGCTTTTTCGCCATGACGGCGGCCTATGGCTCGGCACGCCGCTGACCGCGACCTTGCCGGGCTATCGCGTCCAGCATTGCGGACAGTTGGCGCGCCATCGCGACGGCACGATTGAAGCGGTGCTGATGATCTCGCCTGCCGGCAAGACCGGCTGGGGTGAAAACGGCACCACGCTGGTTCGACTGCTGTTCAACGCTGAAGGGCGCAAGATCAGCCTGGCCCTTGTCCGCAAACCCGAAAGCGATCTCGCCATTTGGCTGCCGAGTCTGGAACGCTGGTGTCCACACGCGCCGGTTGAGCGCCCCGCGTTACTCTACACGCGCGGCCGCAACGCCGGCGGCTACTCGAAGAACGTCAATGACGAGAAAACCGAAGTCTGGCTTGAATATCCGTAGAATCGCGTTGCCTAGTGTTCCCCGCAGCGGTGTTTTTGGCGTTCGCCAGGCGGATTTGTGTCTTCGAGACCGAAGAACTGAACCGAGCGCTCTCTTGGACGAAACGCCGTGTCAGGCCGTAGTGTGTGGGCCGTCGGAGATGTGACGATTCAGGCGGATTTCGACCTGTAAACCTGTGGGTTGGCAATTCTTGGCGGTGACAGAACCTCGGCAGGCTTCGACACAAGCTTTCACGATCGCCAGACCAAGCCCGGCGCCGCCGGTCTCACGGCTGCGGGATGTTTCGACGCGGAAGAACGGATCGAAAATCTGTTGCAGATTCTCTTCCGGCACGCCGGGGCCGGAATCGGTGACGGTGAGGATGACCTTGCCATTCTGCGCGGCAGCTCTGATAACGATCGGGCCGTCACCGCCGTAGCGCAACGCATTGCGGACGAGGTTGGCCAGCGCGCGCGACAGCAATCCAGGCTCGGCGGCGGCAGTCAGGTCTTCGGCAATTTCGATTTGCACACGTTCGCCAGCTTCGCGCGCCACGACGCGGCGAACCATGTCGGCCAGCGCAACCGGTTGCAACGGGATTTCCTTCTGACGCAGGCCGGCCTTGGAAAAAGACAACAATTCATTGACGAGTTGCGACATTTGTTGGATTTCCTCGCGGACGTCCTCAAGCGCGGCGCGTTGTTTTTCGTCGGCGCGCTGTTCGAGGATGCCAAGCGCCACTTGGATGCGGGCGATGGGCGAACATAGCTCGTGCGCGACATCGCCAAGAAACCGTCTTTGCCCGGTGACGAACCCGGCCAAGCGGCCGGTCATCCGGTTGATGGCAGCGCCGAGCCGGCCGAGTTCGTCGCGCCGGGTCTCATTCACGCGGACATCAAATTGGCCTTCGGCGATCCGTTCGGTGACGCGCGTTATTTGGGAAATGGACCGCGTAACACTCCAGATCATTGGCAGCCAAAAGCCAACCGACAGCACAATCGCGGCGACTCCCACCACAACCCACGGTTTGAAGTCCAAAAACAGACCGTTGCCGCTCAGCGTGTTTGACGCCGCCAGTAGGAGATGCGGTTGGCCGGGCCGGTTGCGCTCGGCGACGGGAAGGCGAATTCCCACCCAATATCGGAGCGGGGCAGAGGTGCGCACCATAAACTTGCGAAAGGGACGTCGCGGCTCCTCTTCCGAAAAACGCGGGGGCAACTCCTCGCGTCGAGGCCGCTTCCCGCCGCGCGACGGCGCTGGGCGCGGAGGCGCCATTTGGCTCAGGCGTTGCTGCACCTCGGCAGGCAGGACAATCGGTTCGCCGGCCACTTGGCTCCCGTCCGGGCGGAGCAGGTAAAGCTGAATTTTATGGGTGGAACTGAGTCGTTGGAGAACTTCATTCCATTTGTCGCGGGAAACCTCGCGCAACTCTGAAGTGATCGCTAGGCCAATCGCCTCAACGCGATCACCCGCAGGACCGGCCAGCAGCAGGTCCAAGCCAACCCGGAACTGAAACCGGAAAAACCCGTAAAACACAGCGCTGAGCACTGCGAGATTCAGAAAGAACCAGACCAGTATCTTTGCGTAAAGCGGGAACCGCAGCCTCATGCATCCTCCGGGTTGACCATCATGTAGCCGACGCCCCAAACAGTCTTTATGAGGCGTGGTTCCTTCGGGTCGTCGCCGAGCTTCTTCCGCAATGCGGAAATATGAACGTCAATCGAACGGTCGAACACTTCATACGGGCGCTCGCGGATTTCTTCGAGCAACGCCTCGCGGGTTTTCACGCGGCCGCACGCTTTGGCGAGGCTGGCCAGCAAATCAAACTCGACCGGCGTGAGCACGAGCGGGTGGTCGCCGAGAACCGCCGTGCGCGCATCCGGGTTCACACGCAACGGCCCCACGACAATTTCCGTCGCAACCAGCGGCGTGGTGCGTCTGCTGCGGCGCGTAACGGCGCGGAGCCGGGCCAGAAGCTCGCGGGTGGAGAACGTTTTCGGCAGGTAATCGTCCGCGCCGATTTCCAGCCCGACAATCCGGTCGGCTTCATCGCCGCGGGCCGTCAACATCAACACGGGCACATCGGACTTGTGACGAATCTGCTTGAGCGCCTCGAAGCCGTCCAGCCCCGGCAACATCACGTCGAGAATGACCGCGTGCCATTCGCCGCTGGTGGCCTGCTCAACGCCTTCGGGACCGGTGTGGACTGCCGACACCTCGTAGCCGAGCGGCTCAAGGTAGGTCTTGATGAGCCGGCACAGTTTGCGATCATCGTCTATGACCAACACGCGCATCACGGCGACAGTCTAACCGCCGGGCGGTCGAAAATCCGCAACTTTTACACTTCATTTACAATTTTCCAGCCCGGTCAACATTATTGCTTAACATTGCTGGTGTTATATGTAGGTGTATGAAGAAGATCTTATGGGTTGCAGCACTCCTTATCGCATTCAACATGATCGCGGCGGACTTGCCCGCCGCGGCGGGTTGGCCGCAGTTCCGCGGACCCAACGGCAACGGCATCGCTCCTGCCGACGCGAAGCCGCCAACCGTCTGGAGCGACACGAAGAATCTGCAATGGAAAGTCGGTCTGCCGGGGCCGGGATCATCCAGCCCGATCGTCTGGGGCAACCGTGTTTTCGTGACTTGCTACAGCGGTTATGGCGACGGC
>JAOACV010000251.1 GCA_026417675.1 Verrucomicrobiia bacterium | reverse complement strand
GAACTGTGCCTATCTGGACTGTGACGACGCCGACCGCGTCGCGCAGCACTTGCTGGGCCGAGATGCCGATGGCAGGTTGATGGCCTGCCTGCGCGTGCTGCCACCGGGCGTGAAGTTCGACGCCCCATCGAACGGCTGGCGGGTCTCGCGCTGGCCGCGATGGAAAACCTCGCGCTGTGGCACGACCTCGGAAATCCCGAAACGGTTCTCCGAGAAAAAGGTCGGCCAGCCTGCGAGCTGAAACACCATTCCAAACTCGCGAACTGGACTTTCAAAAAACACGGCATCGCATCATATGAAAGCGAAGATTTACGTCACCCCGAAAAAGGCCGTGCTTGACCCGCAGGGCAAGGCTGTCGCCAACGCGCTCCACTCTCTTGGCTACGCTGCCGTCGGCGATGTCCACATCGGCAAATACATGGAGATCGAACTGAAGACCACCGACCCGGCCGCCGCGAGGAAACAGCTCGAGGAGATGTGCCACCGCATCCTCTCCAATCCGGTCATCGAGGACTACCGCTTCGAACTCGAAAGCTGAGCTTTCCGAGTCACGAATCGCGAATTACGAATCACGAGTCACGATGAAATTCGGCATCATCCAGTTCCCCGGCTCCAACTGCGACCTCGACAAGCTTTGGGTCTTGCAGGACGTCTTCAAACAGGAAGCCCGATACCTCTGGCACAAGGACACCGACATCGGCGACCTCGACTGTATCGTTGTGCCCGGCGGTTTTAGTTACGGCGACTACTTGCGGACCGGCGCCATTGCCCGTTTCTCGCCGGTGATGAAGGCCGTCGCCGACCACGCCGCCAAGGGCAAGCTGGTCATCGGCATTTGCAACGGCTTCCAGATCCTCTGCGAGGCCGGCCTCCTGCCCGGCGCGCTGTTGCGCAACCGCTCTCTCCAGTTCCGCTGCGAGCACGTTTATGTCCGCATTGAGACGCAGAAATCGCCGTTCACCTGCGCTGCGCGGACGCACGAGATCATGCGCATCCCCGTGGCCCATGGCGAAGGCTGCTACTTTGCCGATCCCTCGACCATCGCGGAGTTGAAGAAGAACGACCAGATTCTGTTCCGTTACGTGGACGCCAGCGGCAAGGTCGTGGACACCGCCAGTCCGAACGGCTCCATTGAGAACATCGCCGGCGTTTGCAACAAGGCGCGCAATGTGTGCGGTATGATGCCGCACCCTGAGCGCGCTTCCGAAGAGGTGCTGGGCAGCGCCGACGGCCGCGTCGTGTGGGAAAGCATCCTCAACCATCTCCGCGGCGTTGAGAGCGTCCCCGAGAGTGTTTTGGCTGGAGGCCACTGAAGAAATGCGGAATGCGGAGTGCGGAACGCGGAATTGAACAGAGGATGGGAGCGAGAGACCTCAAGAAGCGAACGCGCGAGTTTGCATTGCGAGTCATCCGGCTGATGAACGCTTTGCCGAAGGATCGCGCCGCTGACGTGATTGGGAAACAGCTTCCGCGATGCGGCTGCTCGGTTGGCGCGAAGTCTCACGCAGATTTCATTGCGAAGATGGCCCTCGTAGAGGAAGAAGCGGACGAAACAATGTATTGGATGGATCCGCACTCCACATTCCGCATTTAGAGGCACTATGATTGAGCCCAACATTACGCCAGAGTTGATCGCCGACCACGGCATCACGCCGGAGGAGTTCGAGCGCATCAAAGGCATCCTCGGCCGCGAGCCGAACTTCACCGAGCTGGGCATCTTCTCGGTGATGTGGAGCGAGCATTGCTCCTACAAGAACTCCAAGCCGGTGCTGCGAACGTTCCCGACCAAAGGCCCGCAGATCCTCGTCGGCGCGGGCGAGGAGAACGCCGGCGTCACCGACATCGGCGACGGCTGGGCCATCTCGTTCAAGATCGAGAGCCATAACCACCCCAGCGCCGTCGAGCCGTTCCAGGGCGCGGCCACGGGCGTCGGCGGCATCCTGCGCGACATCTTCACGATGGGCGCGCGGCCGATCCTGTGCATGAACTCGCTGCGGTTCGGCCCCATTGACGGCAACGACGAGGCGGCGCGGCGCAACAAGCGGCTCTTCGCCGGCGTCGTCGGCGGCATCGCGCACTACGGCAACTGCGTCGGCGTGCCCACCGTCGGCGGCGAGGTTTATTTCGACGAGAGCTACGAAGGCAACCCGCTGCTCAACGCCATGTGTCTCGGCCTCCTGCGCCACGAGCAGATCGCGCGCGGCGCGGCCAAGGGCGTAGGCAACCCGGTCTTTTACGTCGGCCCCGCCACGGGCCGCGACGGCCTGGCGGGCGCGGCGTTCGCGTCGCGCGAACTGACCGAGGAATCGCACGAGGACCGCCCCGCCGTGCAGGTCGGCGATCCGTTCATGGAGAAGCTCGTGCTGGAGGCCGTGCTCGAATTGCTCCAGACCGACGCCGTCGTCGGCATCCAGGACATGGGCGCGGCGGGCCTGACCTGCTCGACGTGCGAGACCGCGTCGCGCGCCGGCACGGGCATTGAGATTGACCTTGCGAAAGTTCCGCAGCGCGAGCCGGGAATGACGCCTTACGAGATCATGCTCAGCGAAAGCCAGGAGCGGATGCTCGTCATCGTGCAAAAGGGCCGCGAGGCCGAAGTGCAGCGCATCTTAGACAAGTGGGACCTGCCGTGGGCCGAGATCGGTTTTGTGACCGACACCGGCTTGATGCGCGTGAAGAACCACGGCCAGGTCGTCGCGGAGATTCCCGCCGCCAAGCTCGCCAATGACGCGCCGGTTTATTACCGGGAATCGAAAGAGCCGTCCTACTTCGCCAAGACACGCGCTTGGAAACTCAGCGACCTGCCGTCGCTCACCGACCCGCAGAAAGTTTTGCCGGAGCTGCTCGCCTCGCCGACCGTCGCGTCGAAGAACTGGGTCTATCGCCAATACGACCACATGGTCCAGACGCGCACCGTGGTCTGCCCCGGCAGCGACGCGGCCGTCGTGCGGCTGAAACTCGCGCCGCCCCCTGCGAAAGACCGTTACCTCGCCATCACCACCGACTGCAACGGAGCCTACTGTTATCTCGATCCCTACACCGGCGGCGCCATCGCCGTCGCCGAGGCCGCGCGCAACATCGTCTGCTCCGGCGGCCGGCCGCTGGCGGTCACCGACAACCTCAACTTCGGCAACCCGATGAAGCCGGAGATTTTCTTCCAAGTCCGCGAGGCCGCGCGGGGCATCACCGCCGGCTGCAACACGTTCGGCACGCCCGTCACCGGCGGCAATGTGAGCTTCTACAACGAAAGCCCGGCCGGCGCGATTGACCCCACGCCGGTCATCGGCATGGTCGGTCTCATTGATGACATCGCGCACATCACGACGCAGTGGTTCAAGAACCACGGCGACGCGATCATCCTCGCCGGTAACGCCGTGGACGCCGCCGACCCGTATCTGGGCCTCGGCGGCAGCGAATACGCCAAGCGCCTCCACCACATCAAAGCCGGCCTCCCGCCGCACCTCGACCTCGCGACGGAGAAGAAGCTTCAGGACGCCGTGCTCGCGCTCATCCGCGACGGCAAGATCAAGAGCGCCCACGATTGCAGCGAGGGCGGCCTCGCGGTCGCGCTGGCCGAGTGTTGCATCTCCAGGCATCCCGCCCGCAACACGCCGGCGCTGATCGGCGCGAGAGTGGACCTTAGCGCATTCGCCAACGGCACGCGGCTCGACGCGTTGCTCTTCGGCGAGGCCCAATCGCGCATCGTCCTCAGCGTCGCCCAGGAGAGCGCCGACGCCGTGGTCGCGCAGTTGCAGGCCGCCGGCGTGCCCGCCGCCGTCATCGGCGCGGTGGGCGGCGACGCGCTGGAGATCAGGACCGGCGCCAGCGCGTGCAAGTGGAGCGTCAACGAGCTTTACGACGCCTGGTGGTATTCCATCACGCGCAAGATGGAATCCTGACGAGCGAGGGGCGCGCGACAACAATGGCCAACAACGCCAAGAACATCGTCTATTTCGATCTGGAGACGCAGAAGTCGTTCGACGAGGTCGGGGGTCGAAACAAGATGCGCGACCTGCTGATGTCGGTCGGTGTGACGTTTTCCACCGCTTCCAACAGCTACGAAATCTTTGACGAACGCCGCGTCAACGATTTGGTGAGGACGCTCCTGCGCGCTGATTTGGTGGTCGGGTTCAATGTCCTCGGCTTTGACTACGAGGTGCTGGCGCATTACACACTGTTCGACCTGCGGCAGGTGCCGACGCTGGACTTGATGGCCGACATTGAAAAGACGCTCGGCCGTCGCATCGGTCTGGACGCGCTGGCCGCCGCGACGCTTGGCTGCGAGAAGACGGCGGAGGGCTTGCAGGCGGTGCGCTGGTTCAAGGAAGGCAAGCTGATGGAGATCGCCGAGTATTGCTGCTACGACGTGAAGATCACCAGGCTGCTGCACGAATACGGCCGGGAACGCGGCCAGGTTTTCTACGTGGACAAGCTCGGCCAGCGCCGGGCGGTGCCGGTGAAGTGGTAGCGCCTCGGAGCGCCGTTTGCGCTTGCGCTGCCGCGGGGCGGCCCGTTTACTAGCGACACGATTTGATGAAAGTCATGGTCGCCATGCCGGCGTATAACGCCGAGAAAACGCTGGCCCAGACCGTCGCCGAACTGCCGCCGTCGCTGCGCGGGCACGTGCTGCTGGGCAACAATTGCAGCACGGACCGCACGGCGGAGATCGGGCGCGAGCTCGGTTTGCAGGTGATGACCCACGAACGCAACCTTGGCTACGGCGGCAACCTGAAGCGGCTCTACCGCGAGGCGCTGCGGCAGGGCGCGGACATCGTGGTCGAGGTGCACGCCGACTGCCAATACGCGCCGTCGCTGGCCGATCTGCTGGTGGAGTTCATCGCCCGCGGCCATTTCGACGTGATCCAGGCCAACCGCATCCGCAGCCGCGACGAATCCTTGGCGGGCGGCATGCCGCTCTATCGCTACCTCGGCAACCGGGCGCTGACGCTGTTCGAGAACTTCTGGTTCGGCATCACCTTCGGCGAGTGGCACAGCGGGA
>JAOACV010000250.1 GCA_026417675.1 Verrucomicrobiia bacterium | reverse complement strand
CGTGATGGCCAACGAGAAGGAGTTCTTTGTCCACACGCGCCAGCGCGGCGTGCGCGCCCACGATCTGGCGACGGGCAAGAAGTCCGCTTTTACCATCAACGAGCCGGTGCTGGGCAAGACCCACTACTACTGCGCGGCGGACTGTTCGACCAACTTCACCGCGCGCATCGAGGCCGGACGCAAGTTGGAGGCGGCGCGCTACGCGGAGGTGAAGGCGCGCGGCGACCTGGCGGATGCGCGCGATGCGGGCGACGCAAAGACCATCGCGCGCGCCACGGCGACGCTTGAGAACGCGATCAAGGCGGTCCAGAGAGCCGAGACCGTGCTGGCGCGCGCGCAACGAGACGCGCCGGCAGGCCAGCCGTTCAGGGTCGTGCAGGCGTGGAAAGCGGACAAGACCTGCCAATGGGAAATAAAGGCCGACGGCTCCGGGGACCTCATTCGCGCGGGCGGACGGCTCTACGCCGCCGGGTCGAACGCCATCGTGGCGATCACAATTCCCAAGCCCGGCGAACAACCTTCCATCGCGTGGTCGCAGCCGGTGCGGGGCACCGTGCGCCGCCTGCTGGCGGCCAACGGCATGTTGTTCGCCGTCACGCTCGAAGGGCGCATCATGGCGTTTGGCGCGGGTGAGGCGCGCCCGCCGGTCGCCCCGGATCGTGATGGCAACGCGTCCGGAGGCCGGGTTCCACCGGTGTCCGCGCCCGCAGTGCTCGCGCAAGCCCGCGCGATCCTCGAACGCACCGGCGCGCGTGAGGGCTATGCGCTGTGTCTGGGCTTGGACGACGGCGGGTTGATCGCGGCGCTGGCTGCGGCGTCGCAGTTGCATATCATCGGCGTGGACGCCGATGCGGCGAAGGTGGACCGCTTGCGCCGGCGGTTCGACGAAGCGGGCCTCTACGGCAGGCGCATCGCGTTGCTGGCCGGCGATCCGGCGGCGTTTGGCGCGCCGCCTTACGTCGCCAGCCTCGTGGTCGCAAACGCGCCGTTCGCCCAGCGTTTGGGTGACGCGGCGACGTTGCGCAAGGTTTACGAATCGGTGCGCCCCTACGGCGGGTCACTCTGGATTGCCGGCGCGGCGGACGCCGGAAAAGTCCAGAGCGCCGGTTTGCCAAAGGCGAAGGTGGAGCTTGCGGACAACGCCGTGCGCGTGATTCGCGAAGGCGCGCTGCCAGGCGCGAGCGACTGGACGCATCAATACGGCGACGTGGCCAACTCGGTGAAATCCGACGACCAGACGGTGCGGCTGCCCCTTGGCCTGTTGTGGTTTGGCGGGAACACGCACACGGACGTGCTGCCGCGCCACGGCCACGGGCCGTCGCCGCAGGTCGTCGGCGGCCGGCTGTTTCTCGAAGGCATGGACGGCATCAGCGCGCGCGATGTCTATACCGGCCGCCGGCTCTGGCAGACCGTCGTGCCCGGCCTGAACACGCGCGGCATCTACTACGACGAGACGCATCTGGCCGATCCGCTCACAACGCTTTACAGCCAGCGGCACATTCCCGGCGCCAACGCGCGCGGCGCGAACTTCGTGGCGACCGAGGAAAGCGTCTATGTCGCCGTGGGCAGCGCGTGCGTCGTGCTCGACGCGGCCAACGGCGCGATCCTGCGGCGCATTGAAATGCCGGACGCGAAGGAGTGGGGTTACATCGGAATCTGTGGTGACGTGCTGCTTGGCGGCGCCGGCTTTGCGAATTACAACAAACGCTTTTCGTTCACCGGCCCGGCCTTGTTGTCGGGCATTGGCGATTTCGCCGCGAGCGCCGGGCTGGCCGCGTTCAACCGCCGCACGGGCGCGCTGCTCTGGCGCACCGCGGCGCGGCACAGCTTCCTGCACAACGGCATCGTTGCGGGTGGCGGGCGGGTCTATTGCCTCGACCGCCTGCCGAAGAGCGCCGAGATCAAAGCGGCGCGGCGCGGCGGGCAGGCTCCGTCAGACTACCGCATCGTTGCGTTTGATCTGCGCACCGGCAGCCGGTTATGGGAGAACACGCGTGGCGTGTTCGGCACGTGGCTGGGTTACTCCAAGGAGCGCGATCTGTTGCTTCAAGCCGGCGCGAGCGCCACCGACCGTTGGAAGGACGAGGCGAAGGAGGGCATGGCGGTGTTGCGCGCCAAGGACGGAACGGAACTCTGGCGCGACACGAAGCTCAAATACACCGGCCCGTGCATTCTGCATCACGACCTGATCCTGACCACGCCGACCTCCTACAAACAGTCCGCCGGGGCCTACGGGCTGCTCGACGGCAAGCCGCACACGATCCTCAATCCGTTGACCGGCGAAAGACAGCCGTGGCGCGTCTATCGCGCCTACGGCTGCAACACGCCTGTCGCCTCCGAGCACATCATGACTTTCCGTTCCGGCGCGGCCGGGTTCTACGACCTCGCCGGCCACGGCGGCATCGGCAACCTCGGCGGTTTCAAGAGCGGTTGCAGCGCCAACCTCATCGTCGCCAACGGCGTGCTCAGTGCGCCCGATTACACGCGCACGTGCAGTTGCCCGTATCAGAACCAGACCTCGCTCGCGCTGGTGCCGATGCCGGAGGCGGAGATGTGGACCTGCCACCTCGCCGGACTCGACACGCCGGAGGGCAGGCGCATCAGGCGCGTCGGCATCAACCTCGGCGCGCCGGGCGACCGTCTTGCCGACGACGGCACGCTCTGGCTCGAATACCCCGCCACGTCCGGTGTGTCGCCGCAACTCACCGTGACCATCGCCGCGCCCGGCACGAACGTTTTCTGCCGTCACTCCAGCGTCGCGTCGGGCGAAGGCCCCGCCTGGGTCGTCGCGTCGGGACTGCGGGATGTCGAGTCCGTGGTCATCGTCCCGCAAACTCAGAAGACCGTCCTGCCTGCGGCGCCCCCTTCCAAAGACGAGGAGGAGGACGACAGCGCTGGCGGCGATCACAAGAAGCAGGACCATCCGGACCCAACAACCGCAGCACCGTCTGCGCTCGCCCCGGCGCGCTACACCGTCCGGCTTTACTTTATGGAACCCGACCGCGTCGGGCCGGGCCAGCGCGTGTTCGACGTGTGGTTGCAAGGCCGGCCCGTGCTGACCGGCTTCGACGTGGTCAAGATCGCCGGCGCCGTGAACCGCGGCGTGGTGAAGGAATTCAAGAACGTCCTGCTCAACCCGCAACTGGAAGTGCGCCTCCAAAAGTCGTCCGCGTCCCCGCTCGGCCCGGTCCTCTCCGGCGTGGAACTCATCATCGAGAAATGACCGGATCCGGCGCCCCGCGCGGCAATTCGCCGTTGACGGGCTGTGGGAGCGGCGTAAGCTGCGCCGTGTCGTGAAACAACCGGGAGAAAACCATGACCGATCGAATCGCAGGCAGTTTGATCGTGGCAACGGCCATCTGGATCAGCGGGTGCGCCACCACCGGCCTGGGCGCCGCACGGAGCGGTTTTGAAGCGGGCGCCGCGGCGGTAAAGATCACACCATCAAAACTTCTCTGGCAAAACGGATACGGCAGCCGCAAACATCCCGCCGAGGGGACGGCGATGGACTTGTGGGCGAGGGCGATTGCGCTGCGCGACCGCAACGGACGTCGCAGTGTGATCGTTTGCATTGAGACGCTCGGCGTGCCGCCCACGATGAACAATTCCATCCGCCGGAAGGCGCGCGCGAAGTTCGGCTTGCGCGACGCGGAGCTGATGCTGGCGGCCACGCACACCCACGCCGCGCCCGCCCTGCCCGAACGTCCCTCGCTGGAGGTTTTCCTGGACCCCGACGCGGAGCAAACGCAGTTGATCAACGAACACGCCGCGTGGCTTGAAGACCGCGTCATCGAGGTCATCGGCAAAGCGTTAAGCGACTGCGGCCCGGCGCGGCTGGCGTTTGGCCACAGCCGGGCGACGTTTGCGAGGAACCGTCGCCTGATCACGCCCGCCGGTGTCAAGATGACCGACAACCCGGACGGCGCGGTGGACCACGACCTGCTCGTGCTCATCGCGCGCCGGCCCGACGGCGGCGTCAAAGCCATTGTCTATGGCTACGCCTGCCACTGCACCACCATTGGTGGCGATTACTACCTTTATCACGGCGACTACGCGGGCGTCGCATCCGAGGAACTGGAGAAGCGTTACCCCGGCGCGGTGCCGGTCTTTGTCACCGGCTGCGGCGCCGACGCCAACCCCAGCCCGCGCGGGCGAGTCGAAATGACCGTGCCCCACGGCCAGGAACTGGCCCAAGCCGTCGCGCGTGTCGTGGACGACAAGACCGCGCGCGAGATCACCGCGGCGCCGCGACAGACCTATCAGCGCATCGAACTGGCCTTTGAGAAGCCGCCCACGCGCGAGCAATGGGAGAAGCTCACCACCAACAAGACAGTTTTTGTCGCCCGCCACGCGAAGCTTCACCTGAAGCTGCTCGACCGAAACCGCGTGCCGCGCACGTTGTCGTATCCGATCCAGACGTGGCAGTTCGGCAGGGAGTTGACAATGGTCGCGCTTGCCGGCGAGGTCGTCGTGGACTACACGCTGCGGCTGAAGAAGGAATACGGCGCCGAGACGATGTGGGTGATCGGTTTCGCGAACGAAGTGCCCTGCTACATCCCGTCCAAGCGCGTCCTGGAGGAAGGCGGCTACGAGGCCGGCTGGAGGCCCGAGCGCGGCCGCACCATCGCCGACAGTTCGATGGTCTACTACGGCTGGCCCGCGCCGCTCGCGACAGACACCGAGGAGCGAATTTTCCGCGTCCTGCATCGGGTGTTGGTGAAGTAAACGCGAGTTCTTGCGTTGACGGGCGTGGGCCGCGGCATGGGATGCGCGCGGAAAGCAGAGTTCCCATGAAAGAGCCTGTCACCAATCGCCGCCAATTCCTTCGAACCATCGGCGCCGCGTCCGTCGCTGTGGAGTCTGGGCGGCCGGGGCGCCGCATGGCCGCCGACGCGGAACAGAAGCTCGCGATCGAGGGCGGCGAGCCGGCGCGGAAAAAACCGTCTCGGATCGCGGCCGTATGGGCCGCAGTCCCACGACGACGTCGAGAAACGGGAACTCCTCGATGTGTTGG
>JAOACV010000024.1 GCA_026417675.1 Verrucomicrobiia bacterium | reverse complement strand
GGTTCCGCCGATTGTGACTCAGCCGGCCGGAAACGTTATCAACCTCGGTGTCGCGACCCCGACAGGCGCCTGCGGCCTGCGCAAGGCGGCCTATATGAATGAAATCGTTGTCGCGCTTCACTGGCAAAAAACCAAGGAGCAAGTGTCATCCCTCCAGCCCGCGGAGTGGACCTTGTGGGCGGCCATGTATGTCGAGATGATCAATCCCTACTCCGACGAAGCCATGCCGCGCGTTTCGATCAAGGAGAGATACCAGATCATTTGCGACGGCGATTTCGCCTTCAATGGCACAATGCAGTCGCCGCCAGGCAGCATTTCGGCCAGCCTGTCGAAGCCGCAGATTCTCGTGGACACTGCCGGCTCCGACATCAAACACTTGGTGCCCATCAATAACTACTCCTACGCCCTGCAGAATCCAACCGGACAGGCCCAAACCGCGCCCTATTCCTATCTGTTTGGCGGAAACAAGTTTGCCGTCAAGGTGGGCATCCGCGGCGATCCTGCCAAAACTCCGGCGGAGGCCAAACCGCCCTTCCTCAGCGACCTGAAAGTCACATTGCCGCTGAGGATTCGCCATCTCGCGCTGCCGTCGGTGATGGCACCGGGTGCGCGAGCCGAGAACTACATCGCGGATTGGTTCGACGCGACCACTCCCGGCCAGGTGGCGCCGCAGGTCTTGGACATCTGCCAAGGCGGCAAGGTGCAGCCAGCAGTGCTTGCCGCGTCAGAAGGTCTTCGCGAGCCAACGGTTGAGGAACTCTTGAGGACCACCAACCCCGCGCGCGTCTCCATCGCCAAAGACGACCCCCGCGTGCGTTGCTGGTATGGACCGTTTACCGGCGGCCAGATCACAATCGCGTTGACCGGCCACAACGCCACCATGAGCAAGAATGCCAACACCACCCAAGCTGACAGCAAAGTCGGCGACGGCGAGACCCGCTCAACGCCCGAACGCTATTCCAACTTCGTTATCGCCGAACGCGGCATGCAATCCATCGGCGAGATTGGATTCATCCACACCGGCAAACCATGGCGGTCGCTGTCGCTCCAACGCTACGGTCTCATGCCCGACGAGCAAGGCGCCGCTGCCGCCGCCCGCATCCCGGACTGGGCAATCCTAGACCTGCTGACAGTTCACAACAAACCCATTTGTGGCAGGATCAATGTCAACAACGCTGGCTGGCACTGTGGCTATAACAGTGATTGGGAAACTAAAACGCAGCCCAACCTGTTTGAGGCGTGGGGATCTCTGAACAGTTGGGGACAAGCCGGGCGCCGAAATGCCGCAACCAATCCGGGAACCTGCTGGAGCCACACGCTTTCCGCCGCGCTGAACTTCATCCGCAACACCACCGTGCGCGACAACCTGGTTCAGTCCATTGTCCGGCGCATCGTCGCGACCGGCCCGGTGACCAACCCAAACGCGTCGGGCGTGGCGGCCAATCCGTTCGTTCCCTATCTCTGCCTCGGCGAACTGGCCGAGCTACGCTACATGAACCAATGGGACATCTCAAGCTCCAATCCGGCCACCACGGCCGTTACGGACGCCCAGAAAGAAGAAACCCTCCGCCGCATCTGCAACGTGCTCACCACCTGCTCCGACGTTTTCACCGTGCATGCCATCGGCCAGGCTTTCGGCAACGGACGGCTCACCGGCGAAGCCCGCCTCATGGCCGTTGTCCAGCGCGTCAATGAATACGACACCGGAGCCAGCATGCGCAGCCTCAGCAATCCCGGCTGGTATCGCTTCCGTATCCGACACCTACAGTGGGTCCACAACGACTAGACTGTGGCGTCTTGCCGCACCATCACTTTGGCGCGAAGATGCCTTGGCCTCCGTATTTCTTCGCTCCACAGAGCTGCGACCCAGGGTGGAATGCGTTCTCCGAACGCGTTGATCGCTGGCACATCCCAACCCAATCGCGTTCGGAGAACGCGATCCACCACTGGTTGAAATTGGGGGTTTGGAGTCCCCTCTCGCCGCGCCGCCTGCTCGTCGTCTTTTTTTCCATCCTTGCCACTTCCACTGCCTCATCGGCCTCGGACCCGACCCGTTTCGAGTTCACCCGCCCGGCGATGGGGATGCCGGTCCGCATCACGCTATATGCGCCCGACCGGGCCGCAGCCGACGCTGCGGCGGACGCGGCATTCAAGCGCATCAAGGAACTCAACGCCATCCTCAGCGACTACGAGCCGGACAGCGAACTGAGCCTGCTCTCGAAAACCTCCGGCGGCGGCGAGACCGTGCCGCTCAGCCCGGACCTGTGGACCGTCCTGTCGCGCGCGCAGGAGTTGTCGCGACGCAGCGACGGCGCTTTTGATGTGACCGTTGGTCCGGCCGTGTGGCTCTGGCGCAAGGCGCGCGTGGTCCGCAAACTGCCCGACCCCGCCGCGCTGGCCGAAGCGATGAAAGCCGTCGGTTGGCGAAAAATCGTTCTCGACCCCCAAAAACGGGCCGCCAAGCTGCTGGTGCCCAATATGCGGCTCGACCTCGGCGCCATTGCCAAAGGTTACGCCGCCGACGAGGCCCTCGCGGCGCTGCGCCGGCGCGGTGTTACGCGCGCGCTGGTGGCCGCTGGCGGAGACATGGCGCTCGGTGATCCCCCTCCTGGCAAACCCGGTTGGCGCATCGCGGTAGCGTCGTTGGAGATGGCTGAGGACGATGTCTGTGGCCACGCCTGGCGGCCGCAGCCACAAGGAGCAAACGCCCAAGACCCGCCGCATTTCATCATCGCCTCGCGCTGCAGCCTGGCCACGTCGGGCGATTTGTTCCAGCATGTGGAGATTGACGGCAAACGCTATTCGCACATCGTGGACCCGCGCACCGGCATCGGCCTGACCGACCACAGCTTGGTCGTTGTCATCGCTCGCGACGGCATCGCCGCTGACGGTCTTGCCACGACGGTGAGCGTGCTCGGGCCGCGGGCCGGGTTGAAACTGATCGAAGCGACAGCAGGCGCGGAGGCATTTGTTGCGCGCAAGCTTTCCGACAAGACCGAGTGGTTCGAATCAAAAGGGTTCCGGAGATTCCGGGAGAAAGCCAGTTCGCTCCCTTGAAGGCGGTTCGGCGGATCGCGTTCTCCGAACGCGATAAATCGTGTAGCCCCCGGGTATCGCGTTCGGAGAACGCGATCCACCAAAGCCGACGGCTCTACTCGCCGCGCTCGACGCCGCTGTGCCAATACTTGTGCATCTGCTCGGCGGACGGCACTTTCAACGGTCGCACGATGCGGAAGCCGAGGAACTGCGCGTCGGTCAGATACCAGATGCTCTTGGGCAACTGCGGGTCTTGAATTTGCCACACCGGGTCGGAGCCGCGCCGTGCTGCGCTGCGGTGGTCCTTCGGATCGTCCTGCCAGGAACCGTTGCGCGCGGTTTGTGGGTATCGCTTGGTGGACTTGGCGAACGGGTTGTCGGCGACGCCGCCTGCCTTGGCAAGCGTGGCGTAGAAGTCCGGCAGATACTGGTCGAGCGTCCATTCGATGACGTTGCCGTGCATGTCATGCAGGCCCCACGGGTTCGGTTTCTTCTGGCCGACCTTGTGATACGCGCCGTTGCTGTTGCCTTTGAACCACGCATAGTCGCCAAGCTGCGCGGGATCGTTGCCGAATGAATACGCCGTGGTCGTGCCGGCGCGGCAGGCATATTCCCACTCCGCCTCCGTTGGCAATCGGTAGAACTGGCCGGTCTTGGCGCTCAGCCATTTGCAATACTGTAGCGCGCCGTGTTGGGTCATGCTGATGGCCGGGAAGCCCTCGCGCCCCATTCCGAAGGTCATGTCCACGTAGGGCTGCGACGGCCGTGCGATGGCGTCCGCTTCCTTGTGGTCGCCGGCGTCGCCCTTGGCGGCGCGCAGTTTCTTTTCCTCGTCGGGCAGCATGAACAACTCGTACTCGTCCCAGGTCACCTCGCACTTGCCCATCCAGAACGGGTCAACCTTCACCTTCACCTGCGGGCCTTCGTCGGGTTTGCGGCCGGGTTCGTTGTCGGGGCTGCCCATCAGGAACTCGCCCCCGGGGATCGGCAGCATCTCGAACTGGATCTCCGTGCCCGGGATCGTCGCTTTGTAGGGCTTCATCTGTGCCGGGTCGCTCACGTCAGCCTTGGCGATGATCTTCTTGTGAATCGCCTGGCTGACCGCGAATTCGGCGGCGTCCACGCCGGCCACGGGAGCGGTCTCTTTCTTCTTTTGTTCGAGCGTCACGCCGTCGGGCCAGGGCGCGCCCTGCTCGATCCACGCTTTCACCAGGTCGGTTTTCTCCTTCGGCAACGGGCCGCCCTTGCTCTTCGGCGGCATCAGACCTTCGTGGTCGGCGGCCAGCACAAGCGTCGTGTAGGTCGTGCTTTTCTCCGGCTCGAACGGCACAATGGACGGGCCTTTCTTGCCGGTGGTGAATGCCGCCTGCTTGGTATCGAGCGCCACGTCGCCCTTGGCGTGGCCTTCCTTGTGGCAGACGAGACACTCGGTTTCGAGGATCGGCTGGATATCCTTGGTGAACTTGATGCGGCGCACCTTGGCGAGTTTCACATTCTCGGGCCACGGGGCGCCTTGTTCGATCCAGAGCTTGAGCACATCCGACTGCTCCTTCGTCAACTTGTCACTGGGCGGCATCACGTCCGCGTGTTTCTCTGGCAGAATCGTGGTGGTGTAAAGCGAGCTTTTGTCGGGCTGGCCGGGAATGAGGCATGGCCCTTTGCTACCGCCTTTGAACGTCAGCTCCTTGGTGTCGAGCCGCAGGTCGCCGGCTGGATGCTCCGCGTCGTGGCAGCTCACACAGGCTGATTCGAGGATCGGCTTGACCTGCTTCACGAAATCTATTTTACCCGCGGCGGGACTGGGCGCGGCGGGTTTGGCCGCTTCGGCTTTCTCTGCCGCCGGTTTTGATGCGGCGGGCGGGCTGGCCGGTTGGCCGCAGCTTGTGAGCAGCACAAGCGCCAGAGACAATGTCGCAATCGAAAGAATCAACGATTTCATGGTTCGCTTCTTTTTTCTGCAAGTTCTGATTTTCGGAAACACGCGGAGCGCAGTGGCATTGTGGGAATCCAGCGCGTAACGTCAACCACGGATTTTCATTCTCCAAGCCGATTTTGATTGCAGCCTGGCCCACCCCACACCTCGACTCGCCGCGCCATGCGCCATGCCGACTCGGCGGCTTATTTCAACGCGAAGTGGGCGATGAAGGCGGCGGCGATGGCCAGCGAGACCCAGGAGATGTCGCGGAGTTTGCCGGTGAGGGTCTTGAGCAACACGAAGCTGATAAAACCCAGTCCGATGCCGTCGGCGATGTTGTAAGTGAGCGGGATGCCCACCAGCGTCAGGAACGCCGGGATCGCCTCCGAGGCGTCGTCCCACGGAATCTCCAGCGCGTTGTGCGCCATCAGGAACCCAACGATAATCAGCGCCGGCGCGGTGACGGGGTAAAGGGTGACTTTGGGTGCGACTTCGACGCCCGCGCCAACCATCGCCACCAGCGGCGCGAACAGCAGCGCGCCGAGAAACAGCGCCGCAGTGACGACGTTAGCCAAGCCGGTGCGGCCGCCTGCGGCGACGCCCGCGGCGCTTTCGATATAGGCGGTGACGGTCGAGGTGCCGAGCAGCGTGCCGACAGTGGTCCCGATGGCGTCGGACATCAGCGCGCGGCCGCAGCCGGGCAATTTGCCGTCGCGGATGAACCCCGCCTGCTGCGAGACGCCGATGAGTGTGCCGACCGTGTCGAAGATAGCCAGCAGGAAGAACGTGAAAATGATCGTCGCAAAACCCAGCTTGAGCGCGCCAAGGATGTCGAGTTGGAGGATGGCGCTTTGCTGGGGGCGCGGCACGCCGAAGATGCCTTGGAACTTGACCAGACCTGTTGCCAGCCCGATGGCCAGCGTCGCCAAGATGCCCAGCAACAGCGCGCCGCGGACCTTGCGCGCAATTAGCGCGGCGGTAATCACCAGCCCTCCGAGGCCCAGCAGCGTAGGCGGCGAGTGGAGCGTGCCGAGACCGATGAACGTGCCCGGCTTGGCGACGACGACGCCCGACCATTGCAGGCCGATGAACGCGATGAACAACCCGATGCCGGCGGCGATGGCGTGTTTGAGGCCGGTCGGCACGGCGTCGAAGATATTCTCGCGGAACTTCACCGTCGAGAGCAGCAAAAACAACACACTGGAGATGAAGTTTGCGCCGAGGGCGACCTGCCAGGGGATTTTCATGCCGACGCAGACGGCGTAGCCGAAGAAAAAATTATGGCCCATCGCCGGCGCGAGGGCGATAGGGTAGTTGGCCAGAAACGCCATTACCAGCGTTGCGATGGCGCTACCGACGGCGGTGGCGATCAGCACAGCCTTGTCATCCATGCCGGCGTCTTTCAACACCGCCGGCTGGACGAACAAAATGTAGGCCATCGTCAGGAAGGTCGTGACGCCCGCCAGACATTCGGTGCGGACGCTGGTGCCGCGTTCGCGCAATTGGAAAAACCGTTCGATGCTGTTTGGCAACATGGTTTCATTCCTCCGATCCCGCGCAGGATAACGGGACGCGCAACGGGGGTCAATCCCAGCGACTTTGGCCACGCGATCTACGCAGACACGATATGTCCCCCGCAACAGCTACGCCGTGCTGTCCTGCGGTTTGCCGAAGGGCCGTCACACGCTGAAGGTCCGAGTGCCTGAGGAACGCGACAAGACCAGCACCGGCAACCGTGTTCTGATCGGCTACTTCATGGTCGCTGGTGGGAAGTGAGCCGGCCAAACGCATTGCTTTTCGCCGGGGGCCGCGTTAGCGTAACGCCGCGTTGGGTCCGAGACCCGCTGCGCAGACTATTCGCAAATTGAAGCAAACCGCCATGAACACGAATGTTGATTCATCGTTGCCATGGACACGCAATCTCCACCGCCGCGAGTTCGTGCGACAACTGGGATTGTGGACGGCGGACTTGACACTAGCCCCGCCGTTGTTCCGCGTCGTGCCGGAGGCGCTTGCAGCCGAGTCGGCGTCGCCGATCCTGGTATGCGGCACGGGCACCGACTACGAGGCGCTTGTCTCCAAAGTGCTCGAACCGCTCGGCGGCATCGGCGCGTTCGTCAAACCTGGCCAGAAGGTCGTCATAAAGCCGAACATCGCTTGGGACCGCAACGTGGATCAGGCGGCGAACACGCATCCGCTCGTGGTCAAGGCGCTGGTCAAGCTCGCCCTCAGCGCAGGCGCGGCGAAGGTGATGGTGTTCGACCGCACCTGCAACGAGGAGCGCCGTTGCTACGCCAACAGCGGCATCCAGGCGGCCGTTGGGTCGGTCACCGACAAGCGCGTGAGCTGCACGTTCGTGGATGACCGGAAGTTCGTGCCCGTCCGGATCGCGAAGGGCAAGGCGGTCACGAAATGGGATTTTTACAAGGAGGCGCTCCCGGCTGACTGTTACATCAACGTGCCTATCGCCAAGCACCACGCCAAAGCGACGCTGACACTCGCGCTGAAAAACATCATGGGCATCATCGGCGGCAATCGCGGCGAGCTGCACGACACGCTCGGCCAGAAGATCGCCGACCTCAACACCGTGTTGCGCCCGACGCTGAACGTGGTGGACTGCACGCGCATCCTGCTGCGCAACGGCCCGCGGGGCGGCAAGCCGGAGGACGTCAAGACGCTCCACACGCTGCTCGCCACGGCTGATCCCGTTGCGGCTGACGCGTTCGCGACGACGTTCTTCGACCTCGCGCCCGACGCCGTCGAGTCCACCCGCGCCGCCGCCGCGCTCGGCCTTGGCACGATGGACCTCAACCGGGTCAAGATCGTGAAAGTCTGACCGAGTCCGGACGGAAATGCGTTCATGGCCGTGACCCAACGGTTCCCGTGGAAATGGCTGCGCCGCGGCGCGCAAGTCTTTTTCCTGCTCGCTTTCCTCTGGCTCTTTCGCAAGACCGATTACAGCGGCGGCAACGAACTGCACGCCGCCGTCAACTGGCTGTTCCGGCTCGACCCGCTCGTGGCAGCGGCAGCCATGCTAGCCTCTCGAACCTTCGTGCCGTTGTTGTTGCTGTCACTGATCATCGTCGCGCTGACGCTGTCGCTGGGCCGCGTGTTTTGCGGCTGGGTCTGTCCGCTGGGCACGCTGCTGGACGCGACGGGCCGGATCGCCGCGCCGTTGCCGCAGTTTCACGCGCATCGCGGCCGTTGGCGGCGGGTGAAGTATTTCCTGCTCGGTGTGACGTTGATCGCGGCGTGTTTCAGCGTGCCGCTGGTCGGCTACTTTGACCCGTTCGCGCTGCTGGTGCGCTGCCTGACGTTCGCGGTGGACCCGCTCTTGAACAGGATCGTCACCGCGCCGTTCACGTGGCTCTACCACCACGCGCCGGAGAGCGTCAGCCACGTCAGTGAACAGGTCTATCAATTCCTCAAGGACACGTTGCTGCCGTTTCATCAAACCACCTTCCTGCTTGCGGGGTTGTCGTTCGGCATGTTGCTGATCGTCTTCGCGCTGGAATGGGTCGAGCGGCGGTTCTGGTGCCGCAACCTCTGCCCGCTCGGCGCCATGCTCGGGCTGCTCGCGCGCTTCGCGCTGCTCAAACGCCGTCCCGCGCGCGTTTGTGAGGGCTGCGGGACCGGCGTGGACTGCGCGGAGCAGTGCCGGATGGACGCCTTCAACGCCGACAACCATTATTCGCCGGAGGGGTGCGCGCTTTGCATGGACTGCCTCGATGCGTGTCCGACGCTGAAGCCCAGGTTTGTGTTGCGCAAAGACGCCGGGCCGACAGTCCATTTCGGCGTGTCACGCCGCCATCTCATCGCCACCGTCGCCACGGGTTTCGCGGTGCCGGCGGCGCTCCAGATGTTCCGCAGGAATGGTTTCATTCACCGCCGGCTCATCCGTCCGCCTGGCGCGCCGGAGGAGGCTCGGTTTCTCGACCTGTGCGTGCGCTGCGGCGAATGCATGAAGGTCTGCCCGACCAACGCGCTGCAGCCGACGCTGCTGGAAAGCGGCATCGAGGGCATGTTTTCGCCGCGGCTCGTGGCCAAGATTGGCTACTGCGAATACAATTGCACCCTGTGCGGGCAAGTTTGCCCCAGCGGCGCGATCCGTGCGCTCAGCGTCGAGGAAAAGCAGCGCACGGTCATCGGCAAGATCGAGTTCGACAAGCAACACTGTCTGCCGTTCGCCAAGGGCATTGATTGCATCGTCTGCGAGGAACACTGCCCGGTCCCGGAGAAAGCCATCCGCTTCCGCAACGTGGAGATGACCAACCACCTCGGCCAGCGCGTCGTCGCCAAGCAGCCTTACATGGAATGGGACCTTTGCATCGGCTGCGGCATCTGCGAAACCCGCTGCCCCGTTCCCGGTCAACTGGGCGTCCGCCTCATCCGCACCGAATACGCCCCGAAGGAAGTCCCAGCCCAGCCTGCAACGGCAAAGCCGGCGTGAGGGCATACGGCCCTGAGCCGCGATAGAACGGTCCATACGGGGCAACGCCACCTTTGCCGAGCCGTCGAAGTCGCGCAGGGAGGCACGGCCCCACAACGGCGCGGTTCATTGCCCGGTGAAATAGTCCAAATCCACGCGCTTGATTTCGTAGTTTGCAACCGGTGTGACACCAATGTTGTGGTCAATGAGCAACTGCGCGAGCTGCTCACCGTCAATAAGCACAATCTTGCTCTCGATGCGGGACGCGTATTCGAGAGCATCACGAGAAAAGTCAGACGTCGTGATGAGGATGCCTTTTCGCGCCCGTTGCCCTTGGAGCGCTCCGGCAAATTTCTGAATCTCGGGTCTGCCTACGGTATTCTCCCATCGCTTGGCCTGGATGTAGATGATGTCCAGCCCAAGCCTGTCCTCTTTGATGATGCCATCTATGCCCTCATCACCACTCTTACCTATCGCACGGCCCGCATCCTGACGGCTGCCACCGTATCCCATCTTGACTAGGAGTTCGACGACCAACCTCTCAAAAAGCGTCGGTGGGCTTTGTTTGATCTGTGCAAGTAGGTCAGCGGCCAAGTTGTTGCGCAGATTCTGGTAGGCGCGTTCCAACGCCTCTTCCGGTGTGCCTACACGATCCTCCTCTGCGCCTTCATCGTTAGCAGCCGCTTGCCTCCGCAGGGCCTTGAAGTCCCGAAACTCCTGAAATTGGTCGAGGAACTTCGTGTCTATCTTTGGCGGCTTCTGCTTGAGCACGGCCAAGCCTCGCTCCGTAATCTGGAAGAAACCTCGGCGTGTGGTGCGCAGAAGGCCCGCCTTCTTCATGTAAGTGCGCGCCCAGCCAACACGATTGTCGAATACTTCTTGCTGGCCGCTCGGAAGCAACTCACGACGCTCGGCATCGGAAAGCCGGAACTCGTCGGCTAACGATTCTATCGCTTAGCGTAATGAGTGCTCGGCTCCATCTGCTGCAAAGCGCAGCAGGGGGAGCATCGCTGTTTGATAATCTGGGATGGGCATCTACTCCCTCCACCCATGATTCTCTCGCACCTGGATCATTGCGGCGAGGATGTTGTTCCAGGTTTCCTGTTTCATCATCAGTTCGTTGGGGAACATGCAGCCGTCCCAGCAGATGTGGCGGATCTTCTTGGTGACCTTGCCCCTGTCGTCGCGCAGCCAGTAACCGGCGTCGCGCGGGACGTTCAGCTTGCCGTTGGGGTCGGTGACGGGACAGTGGCGGCCGGTCTTGTCATGGGTGCCGGAGCCTTTGACGGTGGCGTCGTTTTGCGCGATGTGCAGATCAATCGTCCACGGCCGTAGCGCCGCGGTAAGCTTCTTCATCGCCTTGTGGAACACGTCTGGCTCCCAGTGGAAGTCCTTCGGCACGATGCGATGTTCGGGCGCGTTGGCGCCGAGCACGTAAAGAAGCGTGTGGGCCATGTCGGCCTGAAAACCGAGCAGCTTGGGTTGATTGACGCCTTCGAGCACTTGGAGCATGTATTTCCATGAATGCATCCCGCCCCAGCAGATTTCCCCCTCGGCGGCCAGCCGTTCACCGTGGTCCTTGGCGACCTTTGCGGCTTCCTTGAAGGTCTGGATGATGCGCTGGGTATTGCCTTTCGGGTCCTTGTCCCAGTCGGTCACGCTGCACGCGGAGTCAATCCGCACGACGCCGTGCGGGCGGATGCCCAATTCGCGGAACTTCTTGGCGATGCGGCAGCCTTTGCGGACCTGGCCGACGAACTTTTTGCGGTCCTCCTCGCCGCCCATCGCGGAGCCGCCGCCGGTCGGCGGCCAGATTGGCGCGACCACCGAGCCGACGACAAGGTTCTTGGCCGCGATCTTGTCCGCAATGCGTTTCAAATCGTCGTCGCTGGAATCAATGTTGATGTGCGGGTCGAACAGAAAGATGTCCACACCGTCGAACTTGACGCCGTTGACCTCGGCCTTGGCGGTGAGGTCGAGCATGGTGTCGAGGTCAATGCACGGTTCCGCGCCGGGGCTGCCCTTGCCGACGAGGCCGGGCCACATGGCGTTGTGGAGTTTCGGGAAGTTGTTGGTCGGGTTGCTCATGCTTGTTTCCTTTCGATCGCTGAAGTTTGCGGGCAGCGAGAGTAGCAAGGCAAACGCTCCGTGCAATGCCAAAGTGGCATCCAAGCCACAGCAGAATTCGCCCACCCCGGACATTGCAGCAGACCTGCGGCCGCATATGATTGGCACCGCCTGCGG
>JAOACV010000249.1 GCA_026417675.1 Verrucomicrobiia bacterium | reverse complement strand
CCCGATGCGCTTTGCGGCAAGGTCAAGCCCCACGCGCAAGGTGGCCTCGATGTCTTCCGGCTGCGACTTGTCCGAGAAGTAGGAGCCGCCGACATCGAGGGTAAGTCCAGAGGCCCACGGTAAAAGTTCCCGCGCGATGAAGCGGCCAAGCCCGTCTGCCAGTCGTTGGCGTGTTTCGCCGTCTGCAAAGGCGATGATTTCGCTCAGCGTGGCGGGGTAGATTCCCGCTGGCAACAGTCCGCGATGATCGAGCGGCGGGATCATCCGGTCAATTCCCGATCATGCGCTCGATGGCCCGCGCCAATGGCTCGCGCTCGCCTTCTGGCTTGGTCAAATATTCGGACACCAGCCCGGCGATGGCCTTCCTCACGGCTTCCGGCTGCTTTCCAATGCGCTTTTCCAGTTCCTCCAGCAATGCGCCCACATCCGGCGGCAAGGCCGGCGGCGCAGGCTCGGAGGAGCGCATGTGGGAGGAATGATCATTGGGGAGGTCTAGCCATGGCCAAGATTCCAACCCCCATTCCTGGGGAACGGTAACGTCGGAAAAATATCTCCACAAAGCTGACAGTTTTTCCTTGTCAATACGACCCGTTGCTACCCAGCTGCTCACAGACGGAGGTTTCACGTCAAAACGCCTGGCCACATCAACCTGTTTGACGTTTTTTCTCTTGATAGCGGTAGCAATCATCGCCCCTAGAGGCTTACCTGTAAGCATTAGCTAATTCTCAACAACGGAACATTGTTAGGCAATGTGTATTGACAACGATTAGGCAATACCTTATCTTTTCCAAGGTCTCAACTCCCTACCACCACCATGACCCTCTCTGAATGGCTTGATGCAGAACCCCGCCGGGCGAGCCGGTTGGCGCGGCATCTCGGCATCAGCCCGGTCTGCGTGTCGCAGTGGAAGACCGGCACCCGGCCGGTTCCGGCCGAGCATTGCCCGGAGATCGAACGGTTCACCAATGGCGCGGTGCGCTGCGAGACGATGCTGCCAAACGTGAACTGGGGCTGGCTGCGCGGCACGCCGTATATCCTGGAGGCCGCCTGATGCGCCGCGTCCGCATCCTCGCCACGCAGCATCTGAACATAGGCAAAGATGAGGCTCCCATCCGCGTCTCGCGTATCGAGTTGGATCAGCCAATACGCCACGATCCTCACCCGCTGGCCGATCTGATCGTCCGGTGGTCCACTCCTCTCCTCCCTGCCGGCAAAAGCCGGCCTTTGCCGCCGTCGAGAAATCCGGCGGCTTTCTTTTATTCCAAATGAGCGAGAAGTTGCTTGACGCCTTCACGTTCAAGTGCACCTCCGGGTTCAAGCATCTGGTGGCTGGCGTAGCGATGGCCAAAGGTATGGATGCTAGCGAGTTCGTGCGCCTGGCCGTCGAGCGCGAGATCAACGAGAGCCGTTCCTTGTATGAAGCCTTGCACAAGGTGTTCGGTCAGACAAGAGACGACGGGGAATGACGACATAACACGGTTTCGGCGAGGGGCCGGGTCGCTCCCGCACAGCGTGGTTTCCCGTCCCCACGCCTGCCTCTCGCCACCCCTTTCAACAAGGACGGGAATGGACGGGAGTCATGTTCGCCAAACTCGCACTTGAACTTTTCGACCTGGGCTACCTGCCCATCCCGCTCGAAGGCAAGCGGCCGAATGTCAAAGGTTGGGCCGCTGCCGATCTGACGCACGAAAAGATCGCCTACTGGGCAGGCAACGGTCAGGCAGAAGCCAATGTCGGCATCCTCTGCGGTGTCGGGACGACCTCGGCGGTCTACGCCGCCGACTTCGACATCTACGACGCCGCCGTGGCAGAGCGTGTTCTTACGTCATTCCGCGAGCGCTTCGGTATGGGTCCGGTGCGCATCGGCCGGGCGCCGAAGGTGCTGGCCGTCTATGCCGGCCCGCCCGGACAGAAGAAACTCCAGGCGACGCTACGCGCGCCGGATGGCGCGACACACAAGTTCGAGCTGCTCGGCGCCGGGCAGCAGTTCGCCGCCTTTGGCCGCCACCCGGACACTGGCCAGCAGTATCAGTGGCCTGAGGAGCGGCTCTACGAGGTCGAGCCTTGGGAGCTGCCGCGTCTTGATTTTGCCGCCGTGCGCGACTGGATGCGTGTAACCCTGCCGGGCCTGTTGCCGGCAGGATGGACAATCGACGGCACAGCAGAAACAAGCCAGGCGGGCGCGTCAGGCGATCCGCTGGTCAATCTGACCCCGCCGCTCGATATCGACGCGGCCGGCATCGAGCGGATGCTAGCCGTGCTCGACCCGGACATGCCGCATGACGACTGGCTCAAGGTTGGCATGGGGCTGCATCACCAGTTTGGTGGCGCGCAAGAGGGCTTCCGCCTGTGGGACGAGTGGAGCAGCGCGGGTAAGAAATACGATGCCGCCGTGCTGCGCCAGAAATGGAAGTCATTCGACGAATCGGGCGCGGTGCGGCCGGTCACCGTCGCCTCGGTCATCAGGATGGCCCGGGAGACAGGGAGGCTTGCCGAAATTGATCCGGCCGCCGCGCAATCGGCGCTGGAGGAGTGGCAGGACAAGATCGCCGCCTGCGACGATGCGCGCGCGTTGCAGACCCTGGCCGAGAGGGGCATGGCCTACGACGCGAGGTTGAAGGACGTGGATCGCGCCTTGCTTGTCGAGGCGATGCAACGCCGGGCGCATGAGCTTTCCGGAGTGCGGCTTGGCAAGGACAAGGTGGCGCGCTGGCTGAAGAAGCGCGGGACGCAACCGTTGCCCGACCTGTCGGAGGATGGCCGGCCCAAGGAGACCGAGGACAATCTACGCGTGCTGTGCGCGAACCTCGGCGTGACCATCCGTTACAACGTGATCCGCAAGGACGATGAAATCCTGATTCCTGGGGCGGCATGGTCAATCGACAATCGTCGTCCGGCATCCTTGACCTGGCTGCGCGGGCAGTGCCACAAGGTGGACATGCCCACCCGGCATATCAACCGCTTCGTCACCCTGCTGGCCGACAGGAATCCCTATAACCCTGTGGCGGAATGGATCACCTCGAAGCCATGGGACGGCATCAGCCGCCTGCCGGCGTTTTTCGACACCGTGACGGAAAACGCCGAGGAATGCACACGGCAGATGAAGGAACTGCTGATGCGCCGCTGGATGGTCGGCGCGGTCGCCGCCGCCATGAGCCCGAACGGCACGACCATGCGCGGGGTGCTGGTCTTCCAGGGGGAGCAATACACCGGCAAGACGCGCTGGATCGACGCCCTGGTGCCAAAACACCTTGAACTGGTCAAGACCGGCAAATCCCTGCTGGTGCATGACAAGGATTCCGTCAAGCAGATCTTGAGCTGCTGGATCGCCGAACTCGGAGAACTGGACGCCACCTTCAAGAAGTCCGACATCGCCGCGCTCAAGGCGTTCATCACCAACGACATCGATGAGCTGCGCAAGCCCTATGCCGAGGCGGAAAGCCAGTTTCCCCGCCGCACCGTGTTCGCGGCCTCGGTCAACAGCAAGCAGTTTCTGCAGGACGATACCGGCAACTCGCGCTTTTGGGTGTTGCCGATCACACGCATCAACCCGGATCACGGCATGGACATGCAGCAGGTCTGGGCCGAGGTGCACGCCCTGTGGCAGTCCGGCGAGAAGCACTGGCTGGAAGCCGACGAGATGCGGGCGCTCAACGCGCACAACGAGACCTTTACCGCTACCGACCCCATCGCCGAGATGGTGGCGACGCATCTGGACTGGGAGCACTTCAGCCTGACGGACTGCCAGTGGATGACTGTTAGCGACGTGCTGCGCTGGCTGGGGCATACAAAACCAACGCGGTGGGAAGTAACAACGGCAGGAAAGGCCATCCAGCAATTGAACGGCGGGCATACAAGAAAAAGTAACGGCAAGAAGCTTTGCGCCGTGCCGAAGAAGCGCGTCGAGCTGGGTTGGCAGTTTGAAGACGAAAAACAGGGCAATTGGGTAACTGCGGGGCAACTGAATCAACATGGCAGTTACCCTGCAGATTGCCCGTTCTGATGCGGGTTTCAACCAATAGGGTAACTGAGGGTAACTGATTTCTATATACCTATGGGAAAAAGAGGACATGAGAAAAATTTCTTCTCCGTATACAGGGTGTACACAGTTAGTTACCCTAGTTACCCTGTTACCCTGACCCAAGATGCTTGAACGCACCCTTGAAGCCCTCCTCTCCACCCTGGTCAGGCAGGCCGGCGGCGTGAGTTACAAGCTCGATGCCCGGGCGGCCAAGGGGGCGCCCGACCGGGTGGTGGTGATGCCCGGCCGGGCGCCGGTGTTCGTCGAACTGAAGGCGCCTTATGGCCGCGTCTCGCCCATGCAGTTCGCCGCCTTGGATCGCCTGCGCCGCGCCGGGGCGGACGTGCGCGTGCTGCGCGGCAAGGATGCGGTCGAGTCGTTCATCCGCGAGATGACCTCATGAGGTTGCACGACTATCAGCGCCGCGCGGCGGATTTTCTCGTCGATCATCCCTTCGCCTTCCTGATGCTGGAAGTCGGCCTTGGCAAGACGGCGGCCACCCTGACGGCGCTGCGCCGCCTGGTGGCCTATGGCGAGGTGCGCCGCGTCCTGGTGGTCGCTCCGAAGCGGGTGGCGGAACACGTCTGGCCGGCTGAACGCGAGCGGTGGGCTCCAGACCTCGATATGGCGCTGGCGGTGGGCACGCCCGCCGAACGCATGGCGGCGATAACTGCCGAAAAGACGATCACGGTCATCGGCCGCGACAACGTGCCCTGGCTGGTCGACCAGTTCGGCCGCGCCTGGCCGTTCGATACCCTGGTGCTGGATGAGTCGCAGTCGTTCAAGGATCATGGCAGCCAGCGTTTCAAGGCGCTGCGCAAGGTAGGCCAGCACAAACGCACGATCCTGCTGTCGGCGACTCCGGCGTCAGAGTCGCTGCTTGGACTGTGGGCGCAGGTGTTCCTCGGCGACCGTGGGCAACGCCTGGGAAAGGCGTTTACAGCTGTCTCTTATACACATCT
>JAOACV010000248.1 GCA_026417675.1 Verrucomicrobiia bacterium | reverse complement strand
AGGCTGCCTTCAGTCATGTCGGCGGGGCCACAGTAGTCCACCACCGCCTGCACGCGGCTGCTGACGCCCGCGTAGCCGCCTTTGCCTTCAAACTCCGGCTTGTCGCCGCTGACGCCGAGGAACGCGCAGAGGTGGCCGCCAGCGCTCGATCCCCAACAGCCGATGCGATCGGGGTTGACATTGTATTTGGCCGCGTTAGCGCGCAGCCAGCGCACGGCGTGCTTGCAGTCCTCGATCTGCGCGGGCCACTTCGCCTCGCCGCTCAGGCGATACTCGACGCTGGCGGTGAAGTAGCCCCGCGTTGCCAGCATCATCGCGCGGTTGCCTTTGTGCGAACCGCCGCTCCAGCCGCCGCCGTGAATCCAGAGCACGGCCGGCATGGGCGCCTGGGGCGGGTTCTTGGGCCTGGCGATGTCCACATGGAGGTCGCGGTCGCCGCCTTTGCCGATGACGACGTCGGCGATGACCTCGACGCCTTCGGGCACGCGGGCTTTTGGCGGCGCCTTGCGCGCGGCGGTTTGACTGGCAGGCTCGGCGGCGTCCGAAAGCGTTGCCGCGGCGAGCAGCAGGACAGCGATGCGAAAGGATTTCATGCGAAGTAAAAAACCAGATTCTGCGAAACGATGCGAGTCAAGTTTTTGGCGCCCACGAATTCCATTGGTTGGGGTCTGGCTTTTCAAGAACGGCCGGGCTGTGGTAATGAGGAACTGCCAGAGGCGACCGCCGGATGGTCTGGGGTCAGAAGCTGGCGGATCAAGGTGCCTGTCGGTTTCATGAGGAACAAATTGCTCGCTCTCATCCTGCTGATGATGGCGCGAGACGCCGCGGCGGATCCCGCGAAGCCGCCCGCGGTGATTCCCTACCGTTTTCGACAGACCACGATTGTCGAGGCGCTCAACACGGCGCACCAAGTGACGCGGCGCGACGTCCGCGTGGAGGAGGTCTTCCCCGTCGAGGGCCGGTATTTGTTCCATCGGCTGGTCCGGCTGAACGGCCGGCCCTTGTCGCCGCCGGAGGAGGCGGCGGAGGCGCAGCGCGAGGCGGCGTTTCGCGACGCAGCGCGCAAGGGCAAAAAGCCGAAGCAACCCGAAGTGGTGACGGACCTGACGACGCAATTCACCGACGAGGAACTGGACCGGGCCTTTGTCAGCAAGGAGATCGGTCGCGAGCAAGTCCGTGGCCGGCCTTGCATCGTCTATGAATTCCGCGGCCGGCCGGGGCGGAGGCTGAAGGTGGGGGGACAATATCAACAGTTCTTCGAGGTCGTCGTGGACGGCATCTTGGGCCGTCTATGGGTGGATGAGGAGGATCGCAAGCCGGCGCGGGGCGAAGTGCGGTTGAAACATCCCGCATCGCTCATGTTTGGCCTGCTGGTTTATGTGAAACAGTTCGACCTCGACGTGGAGTTCGAGCGGCTCGAACCCGGCGTGTGGTGGCCGCGCGAGGCGAACGGCTGCGTGGATGCGCGCTATCTGATCTTCCAAACCTACATCCGCCGCGCTCACGTGCAGAACGAGGACTTCGTGCGCGTTGGGACGTCCACCGATGCGTCAGGAAGGTGAACGATCAGCCCCGGAAAAGCAACCGGCCGCCAAAGCATTCGGTGCTGGCCGCGACAGGCCGCTGTGATATAGTGAATCGCAGCCATGAAAACATTGCCGACTCTTGCGCGCGCCGGCCGCGGGTTCACGCTCGTTGAACTGCTGACGGCGATTGCCATTATCGCCCTGCTGGCCTCGCTGCTGATGGTGGGCGTCAAGGGCTGGCAGGAAAGAGGCCGTCGCGCCGCCTGCCTGAGCAATCTGCGGCAGATCCACGGGCTGATCATCAGCTACGTCAACGACCACGACGACGAATTCCCCAAGAGCGTCCCTCCCAACGCGCCTTTGCGTCTGACCGCACAGTATAACAGCCTCATCCAGGCCAACCTGACGCGCAACGAGAAGGTCTTCCAGTGCGCGGGCCGCGTGGCCTCCGGCCCGGCAGCCAGTAACAATGACTGGCACTACGAATACAACGCCAAACTCAGCAGCCCGGGCGGCGGCAGCAGCTCAAGTGATTCCGGCGGCGGCAGCAGCAGCGGGCCGCTGAAGCTCTCGATGGTGCGCAACGCGGCGACCACCCGCATGGCTTGGGACAGCGACGACGAAGACCGCGACGGTTTCTACGACGACACCGACAACCACGGCAAGGCGGGCGGCAACGTGCTCTACGTGGATGGCCACGTCCAGTGGATCAATGGCTCGAAGTATGACGCCAAGGACGAGACGGATGTCTCCAAGTAGGTCCCCGGTGTGACCCTGGCGTCCGAGGTGGGATAAGATGCGCAATTCCTGACGCCGGACGTGCTGCGAGGCGCCCGCACGTTTCCCTTGATGCCCCTTTGGCGCTGCGATAAGAGAGCGTTGATGACTCCAACCCAAATCTGGCTGAGTGTGAGCGTGGCTCTTTATATGCTCGCCATGCTCGGCATCGGTTACTGGACGCGGCAGAAGATTCAAGACACCGCCGACTACATCGTCGCGGGCAGGCGGCTGGGCTGGTGGCTCAGCATCGGCACCATTTTCGCCACCTGGTTCGGCGCCGAGACCTGCATGGGGTCATCCCGCACGGCGTATGAAAAGGGTTTCCTCGGCGTCATCGCCGACCCGTTCGGGGCGGGCCTCTGCCTTGTGCTGGCGGGACTGCTCTTCGCGAAGTTCTTCCACCAGCGACGCTACGAGACGATCGTGGACTTCTTCGAGGAGCGATACGGCAAGCTTCTGGCTCGGGCCATGAGCGTGCTCTACATGCCCGTCTACCTCGGCTGGGTCGCCGCCCAACTCCTTGCGTTCGGCATCATCCTCAACACGCTCACCGGCCTGCCCTACACGAGTTCGATCGTCATCTCGACGGGCGTGGTGGTTCTTTACACCTACTGGGGCGGCATGTGGGCCGTGTCGGTCACCGACCTCGTGCAGATGGTCATCATCGTCATCGGGCTGCTCATTCTCTTTCCGATCATGCTCGGCCATGTCGGCGGCCTCGACGGTCTGCGCGCGAAAGTGCCGGAGGATTTCTTCCACATGTATCCCCGGAGCAACACGCCGCTGGTTTGGCTCGGCTACCTGCAAGCTTGGATCATGGTCGGCCTCGGCTCGCTGCCGGGACAAGACCTGTTTCAACGGTTGGTGTCGCCCCGAACACCGCGCGTGGCCCAGTGGAGTTCCATCTGGGCCGGTGTGCTCTATGTGCTCATCGGCCTGCTGCCAGTCTATCTCGGCATCATGGGCCGCGTGGCCCTCCCCGACGGCAAACCCGACTCCGTGCTCGTGGACCTCACGCTCAAATACCTGCCCACGCCGCTCATCGCCCTGATGATCGGCGCGCTGCTCTCGGCCATCATGAGCACCGTCAGCGCCGCATTACTCGCGCCGGCGGGCATTATCGGCCACAACATCGTTCCCTATCTCAAAAAGGATGCCAGCGACGCGCTGCAACTGCGTTGGTGCAAGTGGAGCATCCCCATCGTGGGTGCCGCCTCGCTGGTCATCGCGCTCTACTTCCAAAACATCTACACGCTCTGCACGCAATCGTGGGGCATCCTACTCGTCGGCGTCGTCGCGCCGATGTTCGCGGGCGTGTATTGGAAGAGGGCCACGACGTCCGGCGCCATTGCCGGCGCGGTGGCCGGCACGGCTTCGTGGATGGTGTTCACGCTCTGCCTGCCGGAGGACTATCCGAGCAACCTCTTCGGCCTCCTGGTCTCCTGCGTCGCGGTTGGAGTTGTCAGTCTTCTGACGCCAGAGACCGCCCAGCCGTCGGGAACTGCCGCGTTGTCCGGCCGCACGCCGTTTCAGACCGCCTCTTCAAACTCGCCGAGCCGCAACGGATAGCGGCCATGCTCGCGCACGAGCCGGATGATGTAGTCGTAGGTTTCGCCGCTGACGTTGCTGGTGACGGAGTGATCGGACTGGAACAGATAGCCCCCACCCTCGGCCGCGTTGAGCCGGCGCAGCACCTCGCGCCTGATCGCGTCGCGGTCGCCGCTCTCCCAAACCTGCACATCGCTGCCGCCGCAGAAAGCGATGCGATGGCCGTATTGGCGGCGCAACTCCACCACGTCCATGCCAGCCTTCACCTCCAGCGGGTTGTAGGCGTCGAGGCCGATTTCGATGTAGTCCTCGAAGATTGCTCTCACGTTGCCGCAACCGTGGTAGATCACCGGCAAACTGTGCTCGTGCGCCAGCGCGATCATCTGCGCGACCCACGGCTTGAAATACTTCCGCCAGTGGGCCGGCGACATGAAGGTGCATCTCTTGTAGGCCACGTCGCCCCAGATCACGAAGCCGTCGAGCAGCCCCGCGCCCGCCTCGATCTCGGCCTTCGCCATCGCGAGATAAAAAGCGCCGATGCGGTTGATGACCTCGCCCATCTCGTCAGGATGCTCACCCATCCACAGCATCATGTTCTCCTGGCCGACGAGTCGCGTGAGGCACTCGCTCGCCTCCATCATGCTGCCATAGACGGGAAAATCAGGGCGCAGCGCCCTGACCGTCTCGATCCACGGCGGCGAGTTGCGCTGGAATCCGTCGCCGACGCCGGCGATCTGGTTATCGCCCGCGCTGAAGAACCGCCGCCGATCGTCGGGCGGGTCGAACTCGGCGCGCTGGAGCTTTTCAAACGTGTCGGTCTCCCACGCGCGCATCTCCGGCATCGGGTGGGCAAAATGTTTCCGCATGATCGCGCCGAAGCCAGTCTTAACCTCAACCTCCTCCGGCGTCTCCAACAGCGTCTCAAACGGCCGGATCCACGGGTCCATGTTTGGGATGGTAACGATCCAGTCGAGGTCGTAGTGGTAATAGGGATTGGCGTCCGGCGCGAGACCGAGTTCCCTGCGCCAGCGTTCCGTGAATCTGCCCCAAAACCAGTCGCTGATCGGCACACGGTCCGGCTCCTGGTGCCGCAGGGCCTTGTTCATGCGGTCGAGTTTCCGCAGCGTGCTCTCCTTGCGCGACGCGCCGTCGACAGCCTTTAACGT
>JAOACV010000247.1 GCA_026417675.1 Verrucomicrobiia bacterium | reverse complement strand
GGGCAACCGCGTGCAAAACACCGACCCGCAGCGGTTCGAGCAGATCAGTCAGTATGCGCTCAACGCCGCCAGTCGGCCCGGCGACCATGATACGCAAATCCGCAACCTAGCCGTAGTCGCCAACCTCGGCCCCCAAGAGGTTCCTGCGTTTGTCGCGCAGGCATTCACCAGCGGCGATGCTACACTGCGCCGTGCGTCCGTCGAGAGCCTGGAGCGGATTAAGTCCGACCAAGCCAATCAGATGATCACGCGCGCCCTTCGTGATGACGACGAAAACGTGCGCGTTGCAGCCGCCAAGCTGCTCGCCGATCAGAGCCGGCCCAACGCTGTGAATTTGTTGTCACAGACGCTCGCCGAGGACAATTCGGAAACTGTGCGCGCCCGCGCGTTGTTAAGCCTCAGCCAACTGGCGGAAACCGATCCGCGCGCAGCGTCCCAGATTGCGCACGCCGCGCAGCAGAATTCTTCTGCCGAAGTCCGCGATCTCGCTGCCAAGTTGCTTGCCGCAAGCACCAATCATTCCCAAGGCCGGTAATCGTTTGGCGACTTGGCGCCCGTTCGGGCGAACCCCAGCCGCCGTCTGTTGTCATCATTCAGCAGGCGGCGCCCGTCTTTTGCCGCTGGCAAACCCGTGTTGCGTCGGCTAAGTATGGTCGGGTTTTCGTGTATGGACTTTGAGCTGGTCAGCAAGTTCAAGCCGCGCGGCGATCAGCCGGAGGCGATTGCGGCGTTGTTGAAGTCGCTGAAGGCGGGCAACCGTTTTCAGACGCTGCTCGGCGTCACCGGCTCCGGCAAGACCTTTACCATCGCCAACGTCATCGCGGCGCTCCAGCGTCCGACGCTGGTGATCTCGCATAACAAGACGCTCGCGGCGCAGCTCTACAGCGAGTTCAAGCAGTTCTTCCCGCGCAACGCGGTGGAGTATTTCGTCAGCTATTTCGATTACTACCAGCCGGAGGCTTACATCCCGCAGACGGACACCTACATCGAGAAGGACAGTTCGATCAACGAGGAGATCGAACGGCTGCGGCTCTCGGCCACCAGCGCGTTGATGAGCCGGCGCGACGTGATCGTGGTGGCCAGCGTGTCGTGCATCTACGGCCTCGGTTCACCGGAGGACTGGCTGGGGATGCTCGTGGCGATCAAGGTCGGCGAGACCTTCCCGCGCGACGCCTTCCTGCGGCGGCTGGTGGACATCCAGTATGACCGTAACGACCTGTCGCTCCAGCGCGGTCATTTCCGCGTCCGCGGCGACGTGATCGAGCTGTGCCCCAGCTACATGCAGGACGCGCTGCGGGTGGAGTTCTTCGGCGACCAGATCGAGCGGATCACGCGGTTTGATCCGCTGACGGGCCGGCGGTTGGAGGACATGCCGGGCGTCAGCATCTTCCCGGCGAAGCACTGGGTGACGCCGCCGGAGAAAATCGAGAAGGCCATCGAGACGATCCAGGTCGAGCTGGCGGAGCGGATTGAATGGTTTGAGCAGCGCGGCAAGCTGCTGGAGGCGCAGCGGCTAAAGATGCGCACCGACTACGACATCGAGATGATGCGGGAGATGGGTTTCTGCTCCGGCATCGAGAATTACTCGCGCCACCTCAGCGGACGCGCGCCGGGCCAGCGGCCGTTCTGCCTGATGGATTTCTTCCCGAAGGATTTCCTGCTGGTCATTGACGAGAGCCATGCGACGGTGCCGCAGCTCGGCGGGATGTATGAGGGCGACCGTTCGCGCAAGCTGACGCTGGTCGAGCACGGCTTCCGGCTGCCGAGCGCGCTGGACAACCGGCCGCTGAACTTCGCGGAGTTCGAGTCCATGATCCACCAAGCCATCTTCGTCAGCGCGACGCCGGCGGCCTACGAGTTGGAAAAAAGCGCGGTGGTGGCCGAGCAGATCGTCCGGCCGACCGGCCTGCTCGACCCGAAGATCACCGTCAAGCCGCTGACGGGCATGATTGACGATGTGATCGAGTTGATCCGCCAGCGCACGGAGCGCAAGGAGCGCGTGCTGGTGACGACGCTGACCAAGCGCACCGCCGAGGACCTCAGCGATTATTTGCGCGACCTGGGCATTAAGGTCACCTACCTCCACGCCGACGTGGATACCATTGAGCGCGTGGAAATCCTGCGCGGTCTGCGCGCCGGCAAGTTTGACGTGCTGGTCGGCATCAACCTCCCTCGCGAGGGCCTAGACCTCCCGGAGGTCTCGCTGGTCTGCATCCTCGACCCCGACAAGGAAGGCTACCTGCGCAGCGCCACGGCGCTGATCCAAGTGGCCGGCCGCGCTGCGCGCCACATCAACGCCGAGGTGGTCCTCTACGCCGACGTGATGACCGACTCGATCAAGAAGTTGATTGAGGTCAGCAACTACCGCCGCAAGAAACAGGAGGACTACAACCGCGTCCACAAGATCACGCCGAAGTCGGTCGTGCGCGGGATTCAGGAGAGCCTGCACACCATCATCGCCGGCCGCGAGGTCGAGGCAAGCGTAGTGAAGGAGGCCGGCGCCGATTACGACGTGATGGAGTTGATTCGCGAGTTGGAGGCGGAGATGCTGGCTGCGGCGAAGGAACTGGAGTTCGAGCGCGCCGCGCTGCTGCGCGACCAAATCAAGGAACTCAAGGCCGGCCTCGGCGAGGGCGAGGCGCCGAGGTTGAGGAAGCGCGAAGTCGTTTATGTCCCCTCCAGCGGCGGTAAATCCGCGCGGCGGAGACGATAAAGTGGCGCAAACTTCCAGCTTGCGACGCGCCGTGGCGGCGGAATCGCGTTGGGGATCGCGGCGGCCACCGCCTACACCGTGTCTCCCAGCAAGCGGTGGCGGATGTCGCGACCGACGGCGAGGTCTTTGATCATCCGCTCGTATTCCTTGCGCGGCAGGTGGCTGCCGTAGTGGGCGGCGCGGCTGATGACGGCGTCCAGCTCCGGTGCCTTGGCGGTGCGCAGGCGCTGCATGCCCAGCAGCATCTGCTCCAGACCCTCGCGATAGCTCCCGCGCTCGCACACAAGCTCGCCGCGCAGCGCGCGCGCCAGACCCTCGGCGCGGATGTCGGCGCTGCCTTGGGCGAGCCGGATGATTTCGTCGTAGGCCTCGATGGCGCGCGTTTCGTTGCGCGCGTCGCGCGCCGCCTGGCCGAGCCGGAAGAGCATCATAAGCCGCTCGCGCCTCAGTTCGGTCCCGGTCAGCACCTGCGCGGCCAGTTCAAAACACGTCAGCGCCTCGGCGGGCGCGCCGGCCTCGAGTTGAATGTCGCCCAGCAGCGCGCAAAGCCGCCCCCGCGAAAGGCCGTCGCCGAGTTGTTTGGCCAGAGCCAGACACCCGCGCAGATGCGTCACGGCCGCCGGCAGGTTGCCCGCCCGGCGCGCATCCAGCGCCTGATGGTAGAGGTCCAGCAGTTTCTGTCGTTCAGTCTCCATGCAACGCTCCGACGCCGGCTCGATCCGCGCTACTGCGCTGTCGGCGTGATCCACAACTGGATCGGCACGGGTTTCTGCGCGCGGTCGTAGGTCATGAAAAAATTCCGGTAGAACTCGTCGCCTTCGCGCAGCTCGGCCCCCGCCTCGATCTCTTCTCCGCTGGCCACTGTCCGCTCCGTCATGGTCGCCTCGACGGCGAGATTGCGCTCCGTCGCGCCGACGACGCTGGTGATCGTCGGCAGCATCTGCAAGCGGATTTTGTCGCCGCGCAGTCTGGGTTTGACCAGCAGATACGTTTTGGCGCGCTGCCAGGCGGGCGTGGGCTGCCAGTAGGCGTTGTCCACGCCCCACTTGAAAAGCCACGCGGCGTTCGGCGACGCGGGCGAGACCATCAGCCACGCGTTCTGGCCGCTGGTGACGTTGATCGTCATGGCGTTTTCCGTCGGCCGCGGCGCGTGCAACCGCGGCGATTGGCCGGGCGTCGCGACGGGCGGAGGCGGGCCGCCGAAGCGGATCTTGCCGCCGCCGATCGGGTTGCCGCTCATCCCGGTGAGTCCCGTGCGGTCGCCGCCGCCCATGCTCGCCGCGGGGCCGGCACCGGGCAGCGTCACGAAGTCGGGATAACGCACCTTCAGCGTGAACCGTCGCGGCGGGCGCTGCAACGATTGCACCAGCGCGGCGATCTGTGCCTGGCGATCGGGGGTGTCGGTCACGTTCAGCATCGTGCGCTGCGGGTTCAGCCAGACTTTCGCGTCAGGCGAAGCGGTTTCCTTTGCCTGCTCCAGCAGGTCCTCCGCGTCCGCGATGCCGACCAGGTAAAACCGCGTCACCGGCTCGGCCGCGAAGCCGAGGCTCGCACACATCACCGCGATGACACACGCCGCGCGCATTGGCGCGAACCATACCAGAAGCGCGGCCCGCGGTCTATCCTGCGGGCGCGATCGCGGCGTCCTTGACATTGGGCCGTCGGTTGGCGAGTCTCCCACGCGCATTCACAACCGAAGGAAGAAATCATCATGCGCTCCGACATCATCAAGAAAGGCTTTGAACGCGCGCCGCACCGCGCGCTGTTGCGCGCCACCGGCTGCATCGAGTCCGAGGACGATTTCGACAAGCCGTTCATCGCCATCTGCAACAGCTACACCGACTCCATCCCCGGTCACACGCACCTCCACGAGGTTGGCGCGCTGATCAAGAGGCTCGTGCGCGAGGCGGGCGGCGTGCCGTTTGTCTTCAACACCATCGGCATTGACGACGGCATCGCGATGGGCCACGGCGGCATGAAATACTCGCTGCCGTCGCGTGAACTGATCGCCGATTGCGTCGAGAGCATGGTCCGGGCGCATTGTTTCGACGGCATGGTGTGCATCCCCAACTGCGACAAGATCATCCCCGGCATGTTGATCGCCACAGCATGGCTGGATCTGCCGACCGTCTTCGTGACCGGCGGGCCCATGGCGGCCGGACGTGTTGGCGAGCGCGAGGTGATCCTGAGCGACGTCAAGGAAGGGATGGGCCGCGTGGAGGCGGGCCTGATCTCCGAGGCCGAGCTGCACGAGATCGAGGCGGCCGCGTGTCCGGGCCCCGGCGCGTGCAGCTTCCTGGGCACCGCCAACACCATGGCC
>JAOACV010000246.1 GCA_026417675.1 Verrucomicrobiia bacterium | reverse complement strand
GCGTGGGCCACCGCGCAGGCTGACGACGATCTCGCCGCGCAGGCCCGCGCCGCACTCGAAAAGGCCGTCGCTTTTTTCACCGGCAAGGGCGCCACGCACGGCGGCTACCTGTGGGAATACACGGCCGACCTGAAGCAACGCTGGTGCGAAGGCAGGGCAACGGAGACGCAAATCTGGTTGCAACCGCCCGGCACGCCGTCGGTGAGCTGGCGCTCCTGCAAGCGTGCCAGGCCACCGGCGACCCACGTTACTGGCGAGCCGCGCGCGCCGCGGGCGAGGCGTTGATTCAGGGCCAGATCGAGTCGGGCGGATGGACCTACAAGATTGAGTTCGACCTTGCGCGAGGCGATTGACTACGGCTTGGCCGGCATGCTCAAGTGGCTCTGCAAACCGCGCCTCCCCCACGGTAACTGGGCGCGCTTCTACGAATTGGACACCAATGACCCGCTCTACTTCACCAAGTCTGACCGCGATTGTCCGACCGATTACTCTTTCAAGGGCAACTATAGCGTGGAAGGCGCCCTCGCCCTTTCTGGAACTGTCGCGCGTCGAGAACAAATAGCTCTCGCGCAGAGATGCAGCGTTACATCGGCTGCTTCGCGCGTTTTCTTATGCGCCGTCGCAACCCATCCGGACGGACGGTTTAGGCGGTCTTGATGGCCCCCCTCCCTGTGTCGTCAACGCGGTGCAAATAGAGGCGCACGCCCCGCTCCGTGAAATATTCGTCCACAGCCTTCCTCGCGCCCTGCCAATAGCCGTAGTCGTCAATGATCAGAATCCCGTTTACGGCCAGAAGCGGATAAAGGTGGACCAACTCGTGTTTCGTGGACTCATACCAGTCCGTGTCCAGTCGCAACAGCGCCAAAGGACCGGGCATTGTCTTGGGAATCGTGTCCTCGACCCTGCCGGGCACGAGATGCACTTTGTTTTCCGGGTAACCGGTGGAGCGCAGGTTGTGACGGACCTCCTGGATGCTGGCGTGGCACCAACGTTGGCCGCCCTTTTCTAACTCCTCTTTCATGGCGGCGGCGGACGTGCCGTCGTTGCGCTTGTCCACCTCGGGCGGGGCCGGCATGCCCTCAAAGGTGTCGTAGAGATAGAGGTCGCGGTCGGACACGCCCTCGCTCAGCAAGGTCGCTGCGACGGCCATCATGCTGCCGCCCCGCCACACGCCGCACTCGGCGATGGCTCCCGCGATGCCGCTGCGCGCCACGTAGCGCGTTGCGTGGATCAGCGCGATCTGACGCTCCACGCTGGTCATGGTGAAGGGGCGGATCAGTTCGAGGATGCGCTTGTCGTCCGCAGAGAGGTCGGGATACTGCGCGCCGGCTCGAACGACCTCGTAGCCGAGCGAACGCAGCCATTTGCCTAGCAGTTGTTTCATGCGAAACCTTTTCTACGGCATGCGCATCTTCGTGAAGACCTTGGGGTCATAGCGATGGAAGAGACCGCCTTTGCGGACGGAACAGAGGGCGCCGTAGGCCGCGCGCACGGAGACAGGCAACCATGACTTGATGGGCGCCACCGTCGGGTCGTGCAGTCGTTGCGGCTCGACGTAATCGCTCTGGTGGGGCCGCGCGGAGAATATCGGCACCACTTGGGTCCGCTCGGCCAGCACGAACAGATAGGTCGGTCGGGCGTTCACCAACTCCGCCCGCTGGCCGGCGCTCTGGGGGTCGCGCACTTCATACCACGACGCCCACGGGCCGATCTCGACGATGGCCATCGTCATGACACGAAAGCCGTTTTGCTCGCTGAAGATTCGGAAGAACAGCTCCGGGCTGAACTGATAGAAGCCGTGGCCGAGATAGTTGTTGGCCGGGGTGATGCCGATAAAGTGCCCGCCGCAAGCGACCATCTCCATGCAGTTGCGAATTGCGGTCGGGAAATCGAAGACGTGTTCCAGCGTGCCGCCGTCGAGCACGAGGCTGAACTGCTGCTTCAGCGTTTCGGCAATCGGCTGGTTCAGGTCCACGATGTCGGTTGCGCGCTCGTAGTCAGAGGCGTCCAACGATCGGATCTGTTCCGCGCCCAGCCACTTGAGAAAGGGTTCCGCGTAGCCCTGGCTCTCGGTCAGCATCTGCCCGATCTCGTCAGCGCTGGCCCTGTGGCCGAACTCCGCCAGGATCTTCTGGAACTTCCGCGCGCCCACAAAGAACCGCTGACGGCCAATCATGGCCGTCGTCCGAAACGACACGCCGCGGGTCTTGGCGTAGAGCAGGAACCTTATGCCGCGAGGATCGAGTCCCATGATCGTGTCCCGGTTAGTGCGGTGGGTTGACGCATTCGTAGATGATCGTCTCGCTGTCGCATTCCGGCGGCCAGCCGCAAGCCAGCAGCAAAGGTTTCACCAGCCGAAACAACCGCGCCAGCGGCGTCGGCGCGGCGACGGGCCGCACGCCGCGATAGGAGTCCAGCCGCAACCCGGCCCGCTCGGCCAGCTCGGCGATGCCCGATGGAAACAGGAAGCTGACGTGATCCACGTTCTCGTAGCTGCGGCCGGCCAGGGTTTCCTTGATGCGGAAGAGGCAGAAAGGATTTGGCGTGCTGACCACGAGTCGTCCGCCGGGCACGAGATGGCGTCGCGCGGCCTCGAACAGTCCGGCTGGATTGCCGAGGTGCTCGATCACATCGCCGCAAATCATCACGTCAAACTGTTCGCCGAGGGGATCCTTGGTCACGTCGCACACGCGGACGTTGTAGCCGGCGGCCTGAAGCGTCTTGACCGGCTCGGCGAGGATGTCCACGCCGAGGCAATACGACGCCGAGGAGGCGATGGCGCGGTGGAGCCATTGCGGTTTCGCCTGATTGTCCAGCGTGTGGTCCACCACGCCGATGTCAAGCACGCGTTTGCCGCGCGCCAGATCCTGCAGATAGCCCACCTTGTCGGCCACCGGAGGGCGGTGGGCGGCTTTCAGCGTCGCGGCGCGGAACGCGCGCGCCTGCGGCGAGTTGGGATCGTCGCTGACATCAGACCATCGTTGCGTTCGCGGGGCGTCCTCCGGCATGGCTTGGTTTCAGAACGGCACGGACGCGGCCGCCCGCCCGTTCTGGAGATTGGTCTTTGCAAGCATCGCGGCGTTGTTATAGTGAAAGCCTCCGAACTATGCAAATCCTGATCACCACCGGCATCTTTCCGCCGGCCATCGGCGGACCTGCGACGCTGGCGGTGCTTTGCGGGGAACATCTGACGAAAGCGGGCCATCGAGTTTCCTTGATCTGTCAGAGCGAAGACCTCCATCACGACGACGCGCGCTATTCGTTCCCGGTGCTGCGCCTGCCGGTTCGCGCCCCGATGTGGCGGCGTGTTTCGAGCACCGTGTCCGCCATCCGCCGGGCCGCCCGCACGGCGGATGTGGTCTTCGGCCACGGTTTGTCCGTCGAGTCCGCCTTGGTTCGGAAGTGGCTCTGCGACACGCCGCTGGTCAGTTTCGTTCACGGCGATCTGGCCTGGGAAGCGGCGCACCTGCGACGCTGGACCGAGGACGATTTCGAGACGTTTCAACGGCGGCGTTACGGCTGGCAGATCGAGACGATGAAACGGCTGCGGTCGTTCGCGATGCGAACCCACGACCGGCTGATCGCGCCGAGCCAATACATGAAGAACACCATGCGCAACTGGGGCGTGCCGGAGGAGATCATCGAGGTCATTCCCTATCCGGTCCCGGCGCCGGCCACGCTGCCTGCCCGGCGTGTTCCGCGCGACAGCGCGAGCGGACTGAACGTGCTCGGCATCGGCGTGCTCGAAATCAGGAAACATTACGAACAGGCCATTGAGGCCATCGCGCCAATAGCTGGCGCGCGGCTGGATCTGGTGGGCGACGGCCCGGAGAGGCCGCGCTTGGAGGCGCTGACAAAACAACTGGGGCTGGAGGACCGGGTCCGTTTCTGGGGACGGTTGCCGAATGAGAAGGTATGGGGCTTGTTCCGGGACGCCGATGTGCTCGTCCACCCGTCTCAATGGGAAAACCTGCCCGTCACCATTCTGGAAACAATGCTCGCCGGCGTGCCGGTGATCGCGCGCCCCATCGGCGGCATCCCGGAGCAGATCGAGGACGGCGCGACGGGCTACGTGGTTCCGGGGAACGATGCGGGCAGTCTGCGCGAAGCGTTGGAGCGTTTCGCCGCCCTGCCGCCGGAGCGCCGGGCCGCGATGGGCGAGCGTGCGCGCGCGGTTTTCCAGGAACGGTTCAGTTTCGAGGTCGTGATGGACAGGGTCACCCGCCTGCTGGAACGGTGCGCCAAGCGACAGTAAGCGAACTGTCGGTGGTCTCGTTTCAGAGCTTGCCTACCGGCGCGAGACGCGCGTAGATGGCTTCCATTTCTTGCAGGATTTTCTCCCAGCAGAATCGTTCGCGAATGCGGCGCAAGCCGGCGTCGGCCAGACGCGTTCGCAGTGCGTCGTCGGACAGCACTTGCTCCAAACGCGCCGTCAGCGCCGCGACGTCGCGCGGCGGCACCAGAAAACCGTTCTCGCCGTCGGTGATGATGTCCGGCGTGCCGTCCACGTCGGAGGCGATGACGGCTGTGCCACAAGCCATTGCTTCCAGGATGCTCACCGGCAGCCCCTCGGCCAGCGATGCCAACACGAACACATCGCTGGCAGCCAGGTATTGCGCGAGGGCGGCCTGCGGTTGATGGCCGAGAAACCGGACCCGTTCGCCTAGACCCAACTGGCGCGCCATTCGCCGCAAGCGGTTCGCGCTCGGTCCCGCGCCGATCAACAACAGCCGCACCGGCATCGCGCGCCGGCGAAGTTCCGCCACGCTGCGCAGAAGCACGTCGTGGCATTTCTCTGGACTGAGCCGGGCGGCGCAAACGATCAGTTTCTCGTTTGCGTCCAAGGCCAGTTGCCGTCGCAGCGCCGCGCGGTCGCCGGGTTGGAACCTGGCCGTATCCACGCCGTTAGGCACGACCACCACCTCGCGTGCGCCGAGCTGTCGCGCTCGCGCCGCCAAGCTGTGGCAGACCGCCTGCACGAGCCGGGCGCGCGGCAACGCCGGCTGCGTGAACCATCTCAAGACCGCGTTGGTCACGGGACTGTGCGGGTAG
>JAOACV010000245.1 GCA_026417675.1 Verrucomicrobiia bacterium | reverse complement strand
CGTTCAGCCTCTGCATGGACAGCCGCATCCCCATCATCGTGTTCAACATGTTCCAGCCCGGCAACATCAAGCGGGCCGTGCTGGGTCGAAAGGTCGGCACGCTCGTTGCCGAATAACCGCCATGCCCGAATCCGTTGACGACATCCTGTTGACTGCCGAGGAGAAAATGGAGAAGACCCTGAAGGTGGTCGAGTCGGAGTTTGCCACCATCCACACCGGACGCGCTTCGCCCGCGCTAGTGGAGAACATCCAGGTCGAGGCTTACGGCAGCGTCATGCGCCTGCGCGACATCGCCGGCATCAGCACCCCCGAAGCGCGGGTCATTGCCATTCAACCGTGGGACGTGGCCAACGTCCAGCCGATCGAGAAGGCCATCCAGAAAGCCAACATCGGCGTCAACCCGCGCGTGGACGGCAAGCTCATTCGCATCTTCCTGCCCATCCCCAGCGAGGAGCGGCGCAAGGAACTGGACAAGATCGTCAAGAAATACGCCGAGAACGGCCGCATTGCCATCCGCAACGAGCGCCGCGACGCCATCGAGTCGCTTAAGAAGCTTCAGAAGGAAGGCACGATCAGCGAGGACGAACTGGCGACCGCCGAGAAAGAGGTCCAAAAGCTGACCGATCAATACATCGCCGAGATAGACAAGCACTTGGCGGCAAAAGAGAAGGAAATCCTGACGGTGTAGCGGAGTCTTTGAGCCCGCGTCCGTTCACTCCGCAAAGCCATCTGCCGGAGGACTCTCACAGCTCGGCATGGTGGACCGCGTTCTCCAAACGCGGTGGGTGTTGTCGTTGATTGGCGCGAGCGCGTTCGGAGACCACGCGCCACCTTGTTGGATGAAACGGCCGCGGTTGCCAAAGGGCGCAATCATGAACGCGGAACTTCACACTGGACGCTCGACGCAGCCGAGGCGGGCGGCGTTGTTGTGCCTTGCCCTGGCCAACGTGACCGCACTTGCCGCCCAGCGGATTGAAGACGTGTCGTTCAAGGCGAACTGCGATGGCACAGAGCAGAAATACGTCATTGTCTATCCGGATGGTTTCGCCGCTGGCAAATCCTGTGCCGCGCTGATCGTGCTGCACGGCCACGGCTCCGACCGGTGGCAATTCGTGAAAGACGCGCGTGGCGAATGTCGCGCGGCGCGGGAAGTGGCCGCCGCGCGCGGCCTGATGTTGGTCTCGCCCGATTATCGCGCAAAAACATCGTGGATGGGTCCGAAAGCCGAGGCGGACGTGGCGCAAATCATCGGCGAGTTGAAGCGCCGGCATCGCGTCACGAAGATCATCCTCTGCGGCGGCTCGATGGGCGGCACGGGCGCGCTTACGTTCGCGGCGATGCATCCCGATCTGGTGGACGGCGTGGTCGCGTTCAACGGCACGGCGAACCTCGTTGAGTTCCCCGACTTTGCCGACGCCATCGCCGCGTCCTTCGGCGGCACGAAAGACCAGAAGCCCGACGAATATCGCCGGCGAAGCGCGGAGTTTTGGCCGGAGCGTTTCACGATGCCGGTGGCGGCGACCACCGGCGGCAAAGACCGCTCCGTTCCGCCTGACAGTGTGCGGCGGTTGCTCGACGCGTTGAAGACGACGAACCCCAACGTCCTGCTGATCCACCGGCCCGACGGCGGCCACAACACGACCTGGGAGGACTCGAAGGCGGCCTTGGAGTTCGTGGTTTCAAAGGTTCTGGAGCGGGAACATCCCCGACAGGCCGCGCCACGGGGCGGATTTCGTTGATGCGGACGATACGACTCCTTGGCAATATGCGACCGGACGCGGCGAGGAGCGCGCCTTTGCGATTTCACTGAGGCACAAGTCCCTCGCGAACGCCCATCGAAAGGAACCATGAACCAGAACACGCTCAGTCGCAGACAGTGGTTGAAAACCGCCCTGGCAGCCGGTGCCAGCATGGTGTCATGGCGGTCGCGCGCCGCCGAGGCGGCCGCGCCGGACGTCATAAACATCGCTTCGCGCCGCGAGCTGTTTGTGGACGATTTCCTCATCGAGCGCATGACGGGCGCGGAACTGAGACTGCACAAGCCGGAGGCGAGAGAAGTCGCGCTCGTTTGCGACGCGCCTTGGGAGGGCAACACGTCGGCCTACTATGCGATCTTTCGCGACGGCGACCGCTTCCGAGCCTACTACCGCGGCTCGCACTTCGACGAGACGAAGAAAAAAGCCTCGCACCCCGAAGTCGCCTGCTACGCGGAAAGTCGGGACGGCATCACGTGGACAAAGCCGAAGCTGGGCGTTTGCGAGTTCGCCGGCTCCAAGGACAACAACATCGTCTGGACCGGCGAAGGCTCGCACAACTTCACGCCGTTCAAGGACGCCAACCCCGCCTGCCCTCGCGACGCCCGCTACAAGGCGCTCGCGGGCGGCACAACGCTGATTGACGGAAAGAAGAAACACTGCCTGAACGCGCTGAAATCCACCGACGGCGTGCGCTGGACGATGCTGAAGGAGGCCGTCATCACCGCGGGCGCGTTCGATTCCCAGAACCTCGCCTTCTGGGACGGCGCGCGCCGCGAATACCGCGCTTACTGGCGCATCTTCACCGCCGGCTACACCGACGAGCGGGGTTGGAAACCGGCCGGCGTGCGCGCCATCCGCACGGCCACCTCGAAGGACTTCATCCACTGGGAGAACCATGCCGATCTCAGATACGTGGACTCGCCGCCTGAGCATCTCTACACCAACGCCGTGATGCCCTACTTTCGCGCGCCGCACCTTTTCGTCGGCTTCCCGACCCGCTACCAGCCGAAGACCCAGCAAGTGGAGCCTGTCTTCATGACCAGCCGTGACGGCGTCCTTTTCCGCCGCTGGGCCGAGGAACTCATCCCGATCACCGCGCCGAAGGATCGCGACGGCAACCGCAGCAATTACATGACGTGGGGTCTGCTGCAGCTTCCCGGCCAGGACCGCGAGTTGTCCGTTTATGCGACCGAGGCCTACTACAAAGGCCCCGCCAGCCGCGTCCGCCGCTTCACCTTCCGCACCGACGGCTTTGTCTCCGTCCACGCGTCGGGCAAGGGCGAACTGCTGACCAAGCCGCTGCGTTTCACCGGCAAGACCCTGGAACTGAATGTCAAAGGCAGTGTTCGTGTGGAGATTCAGGACGCCTCTGGCGAGCCGCTGCCGAAGTTCGCCTTGGCCGACTGTCAGCCGTTCGCCGGCGACGACATCGCTCGCATCGTGAAGTGGAAATCCGGCCCCAGCGTCCATGCGCTCGCCGGCAAACCGGTGCGCCTGCGGTTTGTCCTGGAGAATGCCGACCTGTTCTCGATGAAGTTCAACCTCTGACGACGACAGCAGCCCTCGGCGCTGTCGCGTCAAGGCCACAGAGCGCGCTGCTTCGACGGGAACCTGTCGGCCGGGCCGGGCTGCGGGCAAGCTGCCGCCGGCGATGTTTAGGACCGCAACGGTTGCGACTGTTGAAAACCGCCAGTGCTTAGTCTGCTGCGCCGTGCGACACTTTTGCTTGCCTTTCTTGCGAACCCATCCGGCTTTTTGTAGAAACGGGGTGTGACATTTCAACTTGCGACGCGCGCTCTTTCCGTGCTGATCCTCGTCGTCGGCTTTGACCTGCGAGCCGCGGAGCCGGTTGTGGACGACGCCATCGTCCGCAACGCGGTGGAGGCCGGCGAGCGCACATGGCGCGCGGCCAGCCGGCAGCCGCCCCCGGCAAACCTGTCGTCACGCGAGCTGTTCATCTACGCCTTGGCGCTGTGCGAGGCAAAGACGAATCCGGACCGGCTGGAACGGTTGTTCGATTTGGCTGCGAGGATGCAGGACCGCGATCCCCAAAGCCGCGGTTACGGCAATTTCCGGTGGCAGTGGGGACATGACGAGGTGCTCGACTACAACGCCGTGGATTTCTGCATGCAGGCCGGCGCATTGCTCTGGCTGCGGCATCGCGACGCCATGCCGGCACGCGCGCGAGAGAAGCTGCAGCCGGTTCTCGAACTGGCCGTGCGGGGCTTGCTGCGGCACCGCGTTCCAGAGAGCTACACCAACATTGCGTCGATGAACGCTGGCGATCTTATGCTTCTGGGGGAGGCGCTCGGCAAACCCGATGTGGCCGAGGAAGGCTACGCGCGGCTCGATCGCATCCTGCTCCACATGGCTGAGGGCGGCATCCACGAATACGTCAGCCCCACCTACTATGGCGTGGACCTCGACGACCTTCTGCTGATCGAGTTGTTTGCGCAACGCGGGCGCGCCCGGACGCAGGCGAGGGCGTTGAGGGAACTGTTTTGGACCGACATCGCCCTGAACTGGTTTCCCCCGGCGCAGAAGCTCGGCGGCGCGCGCAGCCGCGACTACGACTATCTGCGCGGACTCGGTTATCTCGACCAGCAACTCGTGGCCAACGGCTGGCTGCCCGTGAGCGCGACGCGCCGTCCGACAGTCATCTGGCTGGCCTATCAGCACGAGCGGCCGTCGGCGGCGTTGAAGCAAATGAGCGAGCGCCGGTTCCCGCGGCTGGTGACGCAGGTCTGGGGCCTGGAGAAACATCAAACGCGCACGCACTATCTTTGCCGCGACGTGACGTTGAGCGCGGCGGGCGCGAACTATCACACGATGGACATCCCGCTGAGCGCCGATCTGCCGGGGCCGCGCGAAGGTGTGCGCTGTTATTTCATTGCTGATGGCCGGCATGATCCCTACGGCCAGATCAAGATTCAGGAGAGCAGGGCACACGCGAAGACGCTGCATCTAACGCCCTTCTGGGTCGCGGCGCAGCGGCGCGTGGACGCGCTCGGACTAGCGATCTATCGCGAGAAGGATGTGCCGGCAGAAACCCGGACGCTGGAGTCGCACTTTGTGATGCCGCTCGACGCCGACGCCTTCTGGGTGGGCGACCGGCCCGCACAATTTGAAAAAGGCAGGCCCGCCGCGTTTCCCGTTGCAGTCGGCGAAGCGGTGGTGCTGCGCAAAGGCACGGCGACGGTCGGCGTGCGCGTGCCGTGGTCGCGCGCCCGCGCCGGCGCGCCCGCCAGCGCGTCCTTGGTCTATGACGCCAATCCCCACGCCGCCGTGCGATTGACGGTGACCCATCATC
>JAOACV010000244.1 GCA_026417675.1 Verrucomicrobiia bacterium | reverse complement strand
TAAGAGACAGTCATCCGGCTGGCCAGCCAGATGAGCGTGGCCCGCATGTTGGAGCGTGATACCTTTGAAAAACGTTACAAAGCCGGCGAGCCAATCAGCGTCCATGAGTTCCTCTACCCCCTCATGCAGGGTTACGACAGCGTTTGCGTCCAGTCCGATGTGGAACTGGGCGGCACGGACCAAACGTTCAACAACCTCGTCGGCCGCCAGCTTCAGGCAGACGCGGGACAGCAGCCGCAAGTCGTGATCATCCTGCCGATCCTGCCCGGCCTCGACGGCGTGCAAAAGATGAGCAAGAGCCTCGGCAACTACATCGGCGTCAACGAGCCGCCCAACGAGGTTTTCGGCAAAACCATGAGCATCAGCGACGAGTTGATGTGGCAATGGTATGAGATGCTCCTCGGCAAGACGCCGTCCGAAATCGCCGCGCTCAAAGCCGGCCATCCGATGGAAGCCAAGAAAGCCCTCGCCGCTGCGCTGGTGGAGCGGCTTCACAGCGCCGATGCTGCCCGCGCCGCCCGCGAGCATTTTGACAAACAGTTCTCTCAAAAGAAGCTCGACGAAGTGGCCGAGCCGCTCACCGTCCCCGCCGGCAAGATCGGCCTGGTCGAACTGGTTGAGAAAACCGGCGCGTTCAAGAGCCGCGGCGACATTCGCCGCCTCATCCAAGAAGGCGGTGTCCAGCTCGACGGCGAGAAACTGACCGATCCGAAGGCCGCGCTGGAACCACGCGCCGGCCAAATCCTGCGCGCAGGCAGGCGCATCGTGCGGAAGATCGAGCTGACGTAGGATAAAGTGACAGCCGCCGAACTAATGAGGCGGACAGACTTCCAATGGCGCCCTTTCCGCCTCCCTAGGTCGGCCGGCTGCGCGGCAGGCGAACCACGCCGATACTCTGCGGCCAATTACTCCTTCGGTCCCACCACTTTGTAAATCGTCACCGGCTTGGCCTTGCCCTTCACCGTGGTCTCGCCAAGTCGTTCGCAGCGGATGTGGTCTTTGACCAGCTCGTAGGTGCTCTCGCTGATGATGATGTCGGCTTCCCATTTGCGGGTTTCGGCCTCCAGCCGCGCGGCCAGGTTCACCTCGTCGCCGATGACGGTGTAGTTGAACAGCTCCGCAGAACCCATGTTGCCGACCATCATGTCGCCGGTGTTGATGCCGACGCCCATCCGCAGCGCGGCGAGGCCGAGCGCGCTCATGGCCTCGCCAAGGCGCCGTAGTTCCGCCTGCATCTCGAGCGCGCAGCGCACCGCGCGCAACGCGTGGTCCTCTTTCTGGGGAATCGGCGCGCCCCAGAAGGCCATAATCGCGTCGCCGATATACTTGTCGAGCGTGCCATCGTGTTTCTTGATCGTCGCCGATAACGCGCCGAGGATTTCGTTCAACAGCGGCACGACGGTTTCCGGAGGGTTCTTCTCGCAGAACATTGTGAACCCGCGCACGTCGCTGAAGAGCACCGTCAGCGTCCGCCGTTCGCCGCCGAGCCGAAGCATTTGCGGGTTCTGTAACACCTGGTTCATGATGCGTTCGCTCAAATAGTGCCGAAGCGCTTTCTTGATAAACCGCTTGTCGCGCTCCTCCACAAAAAAACGGTAGGCTGACATCACGGCGAACGTCGGGAGCAACACGGCCACCGGCGTGACAAGCTCAATCCAGAGATTCCATTCGCGCAGCAGCCAGAACGCCGCCGCCACCCAGCCGCCCATCGCTAGCCCCGTCAGCGCCCCCGATGCTGCCGGCCGCCGCGTCGCCGTGGTCACGCCGATGAACGCGCAAAGCAACGCCACCACAACCCACGTGGCCTGCCGCGGCGCCTCGCGCAGGAAATCGCGGCGCAGGATGTTGTTGACCGCGTTGGCGTGCACGGCCACCAGCGGCGAGTTGGTGTCCAGCGGCGTCGGCGCCACGTCGGTGCCCGTGGCCGCCAGTCCGACGAGCACGACGCTGTTGAGGAAGTTCTTGAGCGGAAACGACTCCGGCCTGCCTGCGGCGCGATCCTGCAGCGATTTCAGCACTTCGGCCGCCGACACAACCCGGAAATCCTTCAGCCGTCCGCGGAACCGGATCGGTAGCGTGTCGGGCAGCTTCGCCGTGGAACCCTTTTCGGCCAGTTCCGCCACCGCCGCCGAGAAGCTCGGCTGGCCCAGCACGCGCATCGGCAGCCGGCGCAGCACGCCATCGGGATCGCGCGGCGCGTTGACCGCGCCGGGCGTCGTCACCTTCGCCAGCGCCTCAAACGGCTTCAGTTCGTATTCGCCCCGCGCGTCGCGGTCCCGCGCAACCGCAAACACTGCGCATCGGAGCTGGCGGCACAGCTCGACGACCGCCCGATCAAACTCCGGATGCTTTTCGTCCGGCTCGGTCATCAGAATGTCGTAGCCAATGGCCCGGGGGGGAAACTCGTTGAGCGCCTGCAACAACGCGGCGTGAAACTCCCGCGGCCACGGCCAGCGGCCGAGTTGGCGGATGCTCGAATCGTCAATGACAACGAGGATGATCCGCGGGTCGAGGTTCGCCGGTCTCTCGGCGCGGAACCGCACGTCGAGCGAAGCCAGTTCAAACACGCGCAGCATCTCGGTTTGACCGAGCCAGAGGCCGGCCCATGCGAACAACAAACCCAGCACAATGCCGATCGCGCATCCGATTCGTCGCCAAGGTTTCACGTGGTCACCGTAGCGGGCGCGCCGCCCCGTCTCAACGCCGAATTTTTCTTGCGCGAGTTTTGAAGCAAGGCGAGACTTCAGCCGTCTCAACCGGCTGTTCCTATGAAGAGAATCGCACCTTGGTTTCTGATCGTGTTCCCCGCGCTCGCCGTCGCGCCGCAACCGGCGACCATGACGCTGGTGCAAGGCACTGTGCATGTGGACGGTAAAATCGCCGCCCAAGGCATGACCCTCGGCGCCGGCTCGACCATTGGCACCGAGGCGGCCAGCTTTTGCGACGTCGCGCTCGACCCCGCCAACTCGTTTCGCGTGCGCGAGCTGAGCACCGTCAAGGTCAACGCCCTTTGGGAGGAATCGCGCAAGCCTGATGGGTCCGTCGTGAAGAAGGTAACGCTCGACCTCACCCGCGGCGGGCTTGCCTCCAAGCTCGACAGGCTGCCCGCCGACACCGAATACGTGGGGCGCACCCCGATTGCCGTCGCGGCGGCGCGCGGCACGTTTTTCGGCATTGACATCGGCATCGCGCGCGTCGGCGTGGATGCCGGCCCAGGCGGCGCGGGCGTGGTCGCCGGCGCGGGCGTTCCAGGCGTTGCGCGCGCGGATGTGGGCGTGGGAGCCGGTCCGGGCGGCGTCGGCGTCAGCGGTAGTGCCAACGTCGCCGGGGTGGGCGCGGGCGTCGGCGCCGGGGTTGGCCCCGGCGGCGTTGCGGCCGGCGCGGGCGCTGGCGTGGGACCGGTTGGCGTCGGTGTGGGCGCGGGTGCGGGTCCGGGCGGTGTGGGAGTTGGCATCGGTTTCTGGCCGTTGCCGGCGCCGCCTCCCGGCGTGGCGGTTCGCGCCATCAACTGCGGCGTGGTCCAGGGCAACGTGACGCTTGTCAGCGGCGACAACCCGAACAAATCAGTCAATGTGAAACCCTACCAGCAAACGACGATCTCGCCTTGGGAGATCGCGCAGTTGCGCGCGCGCGGCAGCGGCGTGTTGTCGGAGCGCATTCTCGGCCGGCAATTCATCCAGCAGCGTCAGGCGCAAGCGGCCGCCAAACTGCGCGGCGTCGGCGTGGATCAGACGGAGACCTCCGCCAGGAACAGGGCTTTCAGCCGGCTCGCCCACATCATCTACGACCTCAAGGTCGAAGGCGAGAAGCCGGTTTCGGACCTCATCATGAAGGACGAGAAGCTGGCAAAGAAGCTCTTCGACTACGTCGCGACGGCCAAGGTCGTCGAGTCGGAGAAACAGCCCGATGGTTCGTTCAAGGTCGCGGTCGAGCTTGACGGTCTTGGATTGCAGGACGCGCTCGGCGGCGCGGTCCAGTTCAAGCAGGCCATCGTGCCCATCTCGCTGGCCGAATACGGCAGGCTCTACGGCCCGCAGGCGCGCGTGACCACCGAGCGCGCGGCGGAGGTGGACGCGTTGCGCAAGATGGCCGAGAAGATTTACGGCGTGGTGATTGACTCCAACACCACCGTCGAGAACTTCGCCGTCAAAAACGACACCATCCGCCAGACCGTCACCGGCGTCGTGCAGGGCGCCGAGAAGGCCGAGACAACCTACTACAGCGACGGCTCCGTGAAGGTCGTCATGGTCATGAACGCGTCGCTGGTGCCGAAGCAACTCTCCCCGACGATGGGCAACGTCTTCGGCCAGAACTACGTCGCCAGCCCCGAGGTCATCGAGTTCGCCCAGTTCGAGGACTTGATGGCGAAACTGCGGTGAACGGCTGGTCGCCCGCCTTCACGCCGCATACTTCCGTTCCAAGGTGGAGTGCGTTCTCCGAACGCGCTCCATCGTTCCGAGTCTTCCGGCACCACACACCCGGAGCACCGTTGGGCTGGTCGTCGGCGTGGAGCTTGCACAGCCGTTCACGATGAGCGCGGAGACGGTCCGCCAAAGAGCCACCGGCATATTCAAGCACTTGCGTGCCCGGCTGGCGTTCGGGCTACTGGTTGGCGGCGTTGTTGAACGAGATCTCCCGATAACTCACGGGTGCGCGCTCACGCGGCGGACATGCTTTTGAGCAGAGCGGCAGCCTCGGTCAGTGAGGGCAGAGACTCCTCGACCGGTTCGCCGAGCAGCTCGATCTTGATGTTGCGGTGGAGCGGGAAGCCGGTGCCCGCGGGGATCAGGTGGCCCATGATGACGTTTTCCTTGAACCCGCGCAAAGTGTCGGTGCGGCCCAGCGCCGCAGCTTCGGTCAGCACTCGGGTGGTGTCTTGGAAAGAGGCGGCGCTGATGAAGCTGTCGGTCTCCAAAGACGCCTTGGTGACGCCCAGCAGGACCGGCTGCGCCTCGGCAGGCTTACCGCCGGCCTCGATGATGCGCTTGTTCTCGTCCTCGAACTCGGTCTTCTCGATCTGCTCGCCCCAGAGGAAGCGGGTGTCGCCCGGATCCGTGACTGTCTCTTATACACATCTCC
>JAOACV010000243.1 GCA_026417675.1 Verrucomicrobiia bacterium | reverse complement strand
GTGCTGGGCGGGGCCGTGCTACTGCGTGACTTGGAAAATCTTGGCCTTGTTGGCTTCGTATTTGATCCTGCTGTAATACTCGTAGTGTCCGTCGCCGTATCCAATGAGGCCGCCTCCCTTGTGCCGGGTCGTCAGCGCCGGCGCGCCAGCGCCCTCGAAGGACGTGGTGCCCGGACCTTGGTCGGGCATATCCGGTTCGATGAAGACCACCGCGGCCGACATGTCCACGGAGATATTGGCGTTCTTGCCGGAGAACCAACCGTTGTATGCGTAACTCGTCAGACGCGACGCGTTGCCCGAATCCAGGCCGGCCGTCAGCACAGTGTCCGACGGGCAAGCGTAAAGCTTGGCATCCCCGAGATACTTGTAGAGCTGTCCGGTTCGCGCACCCCGCCCAGCGTCGGTGGCCAGCCAACGGTCACGGTCGGGAAAGACATCGTTGTCCCTCGCGAACTGCGTCACCGCCATGGCCAGTTGCCTCAGGTTGTTGATGCACTTCACCCGATTGCCGCTCTCGCGCACCCCGGAGATGCCCACAAACAGCAGTGAGGCGAGCACGGCCATGATCATAATGCCCGCCAGCAGTTCCACCAGCGTGAAACCGCCGCGGCACGGCGATCGTCGCGTCTTCATCGTTGTTTCACTACAGCCCATTATCCGACATCCCCCCGACCGACGCAAAAGATTTCCTCGGACCTTGCAAAAAACATCTCTTTGACATTGCCCGCTTCGCGAGGTAAACAGCGCGCAGATGAAAAAGGCGCTCGGCAAAGGACTTGACGCGTTGATCCAGCGCGGTTTCTCCAAACCGGCCTCGCCGCCCGCGCCCGTCGCGCCCGCCATCATGCCCGCGCCCGTCGCGCCGGTGCCGCCGCCGCCCGGCGACACCGTCATTCAGATTGAACTGGCCAACATTCGCGCCAACCCGTTTCAACCCCGGACCAAGTTCGAGCAGCAGGCGCTGGAAGAGCTGATCGCTTCCATCCGCGAACGCGGCATCGTCCAGCCCCTCATCGTCCGTCCCGCTGCCGACGGCCAAGGCTACGAACTCATCGCCGGCGAACGCCGACTGCGCGCCGCGCGCGAACTCGGCTTGGCGACCGTGCCGGCCCTCGTTCGCAAGGCCGACGACCGCGACTCGCTCGAACTGGCGCTGATCGAGAACCTCCAGCGCGAAGACCTCAACCCCATTGAGGAAGCGCAGGGTTACCAGCAGTTGATCCAAAGATTCGGCCTGACCCAGGAACAAGTGGCCCAGCAAGTTGGCAAGAACCGCGCCACCGTCGCCAACTCGCTGCGCCTGCTCGCGCTGCCGGAAGACGTCCAAGCTTGGGTCCGCGATGGGCAACTCTCCGTCGGCCACGCCAAAGTCATCCTCGGCCTCACCATCGCCGAGGAGATGAAACTCGTGGCCGAGCGCGTTCTGCGCGACGGGCTCAATGTGCGCGACACCGAAAAGCTGGTCGAGCGCATCAAAGCCACCACCGGCCGCCGCCAAGCCCTGCGTCGCAAGCGCGGGGCCGAGGTGGAAAAGCCCCCTCACGTCCTCGCGCTCGAAAACACCCTCTGCCAGAAGCTTGGCACGAAAGTGACTGTGACCCCCCAATCCCTCGGCGGTTTCATCCGCATCGAGTATTACACCGACGACGACTTGGAAAGACTGGGCGAACTCTTGGGAGGCAGCCAGCCATAGCGCAGTCATTCCTGTCGGCGCCGCGTCGTTGTCAATTCCTGCTCAACATCGCGGCCAGGATGCCTGGGCCGCGCCGACAATTTCCTTGAAAGCCTCCTGTCCTTTCGTTTCACTTGCCGCCCCGTGAGTCCCGAAAAACAAACGCCGCAACTGGACGTGCCGTATTTGGCGCAACTGGCCCGGTTGTCGCTGACGCCCGAGCAGGTGGCCCGGTTTAGCGGCCAGCTTCAGCAGATCGTCGCCTACGTCGAAAAGCTGGAGGAAGTCAACGTTGAGGGCATCGAGCCGACCGCCCACGCAACGCCTATCACCAACGTCTTCCGCGCCGACGAACCGCGCCCGTGCGGCGACCCGGGGCCTTTCCTGAAAAACGCTCCCCAGCAGGCCAACAACCTCTTCATCGTCCCCAAGATCGTCGAGTAATCACCTGTCGCTCATCACCCATCACGCTCCCGTGCCTCTGACCGACCGCCCCATCCACGAACTACTGCCGCGACTGGCGAAAAAGGAAATCGCCGCGGCAGACCTCGCGCACGACGTGGCGGCGCGGATCGAAGCGGTGGACGGGCGGATTCATGCGTTCCTCGAGTGGGACCGCGACGAACTGCTTGCGGCGGCGCGCGACGTGGACGAACGGCGGGCACGCGGCGAAGCATTGGGACCGCTGGCTGGCGTGCCGGTGGGCATCAAGGACGTCATCAACGTCAAGGGCCATACGTGCCGATGCGGGTCGAAGATTTTGCAGGGCTACGTCGCGCCGTATGACGCAACCGTGATTGCCAAACTGCGCGCTGCGGGCGCGATTCCGGTCGGGCGGTTGAACATGGACGAGTTCGCGATGGGCAGCTCGCAGGAGAACTCGGCGTTCGGCGTCACACGCAACCCGTGGGACCTCGACCGGATTCCCGGCGGCTCCAGCGGCGGCAGCGCGGCGGCGGTCGCGGCGGGTGAAGTGCAACTGACCCTCGGCAGCGACACCGGCGGTAGTATCCGCCAACCGGCGGCTGTCTGCGGCGTGGTAGGGCTGAAGCCGACTTACGGGCGCGTGTCGCGCTACGGGCTGGTGGCATTTGCGTCGTCGCTGGACCAGATCGGGCCGTTCGCCAGGGACGTGACCGACGCGGCGTTGCTGTTTGCCGTCATTGCGGGGCACGATCCGAACGACTCGACCAGCCTGCCGGAGCCTGTGCCGGACTACACGCGGGCGTTGACCGGCGACGTGCGGGGTCTGCGGCTCGGTTTGCCGAAAGAGTATTTCACCGAGGGCATGGACCGCGAGGTCGAGACGGCCGTGCGCGCGGCGGTGAAGACGCTCGCCTCGCTTGGCGCGGAGATCGTGGAGATTTCGCTGCCGCACACGGCGTATGCGCTGGCGGTTTATTACATCATCGCCACCGCCGAGGCGTCGGCCAACCTCGCGCGCTTCGACGGCGTGCGCTATGGTTTCCGCGCGAAAGACGCGAAGGACCCGATGGACATGTATGGCCGCACGCGCGGCGCGGGGTTTGGTCCGGAGGTAACCCGGCGCATCATCCTCGGCACCTACGTGCTCTCCAGCGGTTACTACGACGCCTATTACCTGCGCGCGCAGAAGGTGCGGACTCTGATCCGCCGCGATTTCACGGAGGCGTTCCAAAGGTGCGACGCGATCCTCACGCCAACCTCTCCGGTGCCGGCGTTCAGGATCGGCGAGCGCGCGGATGACCCGCTGACGATGTATTTGAGCGACATTTTCACCGTCAGCGCCAACATCGCCGGCATCTGCGGCGTCAGCGTGCCGTGCGGGTTCACGGCGCAACCGAAGCTGCCAATTGGTTTGCAGGTTCTCGGCAAGCCGTTTGGCGAAGAGACGATTTTGCGCGTCGCGCACGCTTATGAGCAGGCGACGGCGTGGCACCGGGAAAGGCCTGTGATTGGTGATTCGTGATCCGTGATTTGTGGTTCGGGTTTCAAACGAATCACCGGTTACGCACAAGCAATGGACTACGAAATCTGTATCGGACTTGAAACGCATGTGCAGGTGAAGACCCGCACGAAGGTATTCTGCGCCTGTCCGACGGAGTTTGGGGCGGAACCAAACACCAACGTCTGCCCGGTGTGCCTCGGCTATCCCGGCAGTTTGCCGGTGATCAACGAGGAAGCGGTGCGCAAGACCGTGCTGGCGGGGCTGCTGGTGGGCGCGAAGATCGCGCGCTACTCCAAGTTCGACCGGAAAAACTATTTTTATCCGGACATGCCGAAGAACTACCAGATTTCGCAGTATGACCTGCCGCTGGTCATTGGCGGCCAAGTTGAGTTCGACTACGGCGTCGTGGACAAGAAGCGCGCGGGCAAGACGAAAGTGGTGCGGCTGACGCGCATCCATCTGGAGGAGGATGTGGGCAAGAGCTTCCATTTCGAGCGCACCAGCGGCGTGGATTTCAACCGCGCGGGGACGCCGCTGATGGAGATCGTGAGCGAGCCGGAAATCTCGTCGCCCGACGAGGCATTTGCCTACCTGACGGCGTTGAAGGAAATCCTGATCTACGGCGGCATCAGCGACTGCGACATGGAAAAAGGCCAAGTGCGCTGCGATGTGAACATCTCGCTGCGGCCGCTGGGTGCGACGGAGTTTGGCGCGAAGGTCGAGATCAAGAACATGAACACCTTTTCCGGCGTGCGGCGGGCACTGGAGTATGAGGCGCGGCGGCAGATCGAGACGCTCAAACGCGGCGGCACGCTCGTGCAGGAGACGCGCCGATGGGACGACGTGGCCGGCATCACCGAGAGCATGCGAGTCAAAGAACACGCGCACGATTACAGATATTTCCCTGAGCCGGACCTGCTGCCAATGGCGTTGAGCGAGGCGTGGCTGGCGGAAGTGCGGAAGCGGGTGCCGGAGTTGCCGGGCGCGAAACGCAAGCGGCTGGAGTCGCAATATGGCGTGTCGGCCTACGACGCGCGCGTGTTGTCGGGCGACCGCGCGCTGGCGGACTTCTTCGAATCGGCGGCGCGGCAATCGAGGAACCCGAAGTCCGTGGCCAACTGGGTCATCAACGACCTGTTGCGCGAACTCGCCGGGTCCAACCTGACCATCGCGCAATCGCCGGTGACGGCGGCGCACATTGTCGAATTGGTGGAACTGGTGGACAGCGGCAGGATTTCATCCAGGATAGCCAAGGACGTGTTCGCCGAAGCTTTCCAGTCGGGCAAGGCGCCCGGCGTGATCGTTTCGGAGAAAGGCTTGGCGCAGGTGAGCGACGCGGACGCGATTGAGAGGTTCTGCGACGAGGTGATCACGGCCAACCCGAAGATGGTGGCGGATTTCAAGGCCTGTCTCTTATACACATCT
>JAOACV010000242.1 GCA_026417675.1 Verrucomicrobiia bacterium | reverse complement strand
GGGCCGGGTGATCGGGTTTCTCGGCGCCAAGGGGGGCGTGGGCACGACCACCGTGGTCCTGAACATCGCCTGCGCCCTCGCGCGCCAGAAGAAGAACGTCATCGCCGTCGAATTGAGGAACGACTTCGGCACGTTCGCGCTGCACATGGGCCAGAAGCCGACCACCGATCTTGGCAGCCTGTTGGAAATGGACCCGGCGCAGATCACGGAGGAGACGCTGTCAAACCGGCTCTTCATCTCGCCTTGGGGGTTCCGGGTGCTCTTCGGCCCGCAGAGTGTGACGAAGTGGTTTGAACTCGGCTCCGCCCACGCCCAAGCCATCATCCGCGGTCTGGCCGCCATTTCCGATTGCACGATTATCGAGTTGCCCCCGCAGCCCAGCGCCGCCGGCGAGGCCGCCATTCATCTGTGCGACTACATCACGCTGGTGATGGAGCGGGACCCGATTTCCCTGCACGCGGCCAAGGTGGTGCTCGCGCGGGCCTCTGGTCCGCGGGTGGGCTTGGTGATCGTCAACCGCAGCCCGCTGATCGAGCCGTTGGGCGTGCGAGAGACCGCCAAGGAACTTGGTTGCGACCTCATTGGCGTGATCCCGCCGGTGGCCGATGCGCTGGTGAGCGCGCAACGCCAGAACCTGCCGCTGCTGCTGGCCGATCCGGAAAGCGCCGCGTCCGCCGCGCTGACCGACCTCGCCGAACGGCTCGCCGCGGAAAAGGTCATGCCGCTGCGGGTCTGAGTTCTTCGCGGACGGCTTCTCGGTTTCCGCGCGGCCTGCCGATCTCGGCCGCGCCTCGCAACGGCAAACCATCGGAGGTCATGACATGAAGCGTATCGGCATTTACACCAGTGGCGGCGACACGCCCGGCATGAACGCCTGCATCCGCGCCATCGTCCGCACCGCGATCGTCGGGGGACTTGAGGTCGTCGGCATCGAATACGGCTACGCCGGCATGATTGCCGGCCGGTTCATCCCGATGAACATGCGCTCGGTTTCCAACATCATCCAGCGTGGCGGAACGATCCTGAAAAGCTCGCGCTGCGAGGAGTTTCGCACGCCCCAAGGCAGGGCACAAGCCGCCGCCAACGTGCGCGCGGCGGGCATGGACGGCCTCATCGGCATCGGCGGCAACGGCACATCCACCGCCGCCCACGCGCTCTGGGTCGAGCAGCGCGTGCCGATCGTCGTTTGCGCCTCCACCATTGACAACGATCTTTACGGAAGCGACTTCACTATCGGCTTCGACACCGCCGTCAACACCGCGCTGGAGGCCATTGACCGGCTGCGCGACACGGCCGCGTCGCACGACCGCACTTTCTTCGTCGAGGTCATGGGCCGCAACAACGGCTACATCGCGCTCTTCGCCGGTCTCGGCGGCGGCGCGGAGGAAATCATTATCCCGGAAGTGCCGCACGACGTGGACGCGATGTGCGAGCGGCTCAAGGACGCCCGCGCCCGCGGCAAGACCAGCAGCATCGTTGTCTGCGCCGAGCACGAGCAGGCCGGCAACGTCTTCAAGCTCGCTGAGACCGTCCGCCGGCGCACGGGCCTCGACACGCGCGTGACCGTGCTCGGCCACATCCAGCGCGGCGGCCGGCCCTCCGCGCGTGATCGCGTCCTGGCCAGCAGCATCGGCGCCGCTGCCGTGCAGGCCCTGTTGCAAGGCGAGACCGACAAACTCGTCGGCGTTGTGGCCGGCGAAGCCCGCCTCACCCCGCTCGAAGAAAACGTCACGCGCAAGAAGCCGATCAACATAAAGCTGGTCGAACTCGCCGCCGCGCTGGCCAAGTAACAACCATGAACACGCTGCGCACGATTCCACTAACCACACTGCTGATGTCCCTGGCGACGCTGGCTGCCTTCGCCGAAGATCAGGTCCGTCGCCTGCCCGTGAAGCAGTTCCGCGACAAAATGCAAGGCGCCTGGCTCGGCCAGATGATCGGCGTCGGCTGGGGCGCGCCCACCGAGTTCAAGGTCGAGGGCCAGATCATCCCGCCAGAGAAGTTCCCGCCGTGGAAGCCGGAGATGATCAACCAGCACAACAACGACGACCTCTACGTCGAGATGACCTTTTTGCGCACGCTGGAGCTACACGGCTTCGACGCCTCCATCCGCCAGGCGGGCATTGACTTCGCCAACAGCGGCTACCGGCTCTGGCACGCCAACAAGGCGGGCCGCGACAACCTCCGCGCTGGCATCGCTCCGCCCGACAGCGGTCATCCGCAATTCAACGCCCACGCCGACGACATTGACTACCAGATCGAAGCGGACTTCTCCGGCATCATCGCGCCGGNCCTGCCGAACGTCGTCATCGCGCTCGGCGAGAAGTTCGGGCGGCTGATGAACTACGGCGACGGGGTTTACGCCGGGCAGTTTGTCGGCGGCATGTATGCTGAGGCGTATTTCGAGTCCGACCCGTGGAAGCTGGTCGCCGCCGGTCTCAAGTGCGTCCCGCCCGACAGCCAATACGCTGAGATGATCCGCGACTTACTGAAGTGGTGTCGCGAGAGTTCCGACTGGACCAAGACGTGGGAACTCGTCGAGGCCAAGTATCATACGGATCCGCGCTATACGCACGGCCTCTGCTCGAAGGCGGGCGGCAAGGGCGAGTTCAGCATTGATGCCAAGCTCAACGGCGCCTACATCATCATGGGTTTGCTCTACGGCGAGGGCGACCCCGACAAGACCATCGCCATCTCGTGTCGTTGCGGCCAGGACAGCGACTGCAATCCTTCCAACGCCGCCGGCGTGCTTTTCGCCGCGATGGGCGCGTCAAAAATCCCCGCGCGCTTCACCGAGAAACTCGACATGGCGCGGAAGTTCAGCTTCACAGAATACGCGCTGCCGCAGGTCTATGAAGTTTGCGAAAAGCTCGCGCGCCAGCCCGTCGCGCGCGCCGGCGGCCGCGTCGAAAAGGACGCCAACGGCGAGGAGGTCTTCGTCGTCCCCGTCCAGACGCCAAAGCCAGCCGCGTGCGAGCGCAGTTGGGAACCCGGCCCCGTGGCCAACGCGAAGTTCACGGCGGAGGAGATGGCGCAGATTCAAGTAAAGGGCGGCGAGAGCCGCTCGCGCGAAGGCAACCGTGAAGGCTCGATTTGCGACGGCGATTTCAACAGCTTCGTCGTCACCTTCGACGGCAAGCCTGCGAAGGAAGACTGGTTTGCCATCCCGCTGGCCGCGCCGATGAAGGTGCGGCGCGTCGTCTTCGCCCACGGCAGGAACTTCCACGATGGCGGCTGGTTCGACGCCAGCGCCGGCAAACCGCGCGTGCAAATCCAGCGCGAGCGCGGCGGGCCGTGGGAGACGATCGGCGAATTGACCGACTACCCCGCTACAACCGCCACCGACCACAAGAATCTCCAGCCCGGCCAGGAGTTCACACTGCGTCTCGCGGAGCCGGTGAAGGCCGCCGCCATTCGCGTCATCGGCAGACCCGCCTGCGGTGACAATCCGAAGCAGGCGTTCTCGTCATGCGCGGAGTTGCAGGCGTTTGTCGAATAGAAGCCTTGCTCGTATTCCGCTTCCGAAAGAATCTTGTCGCCGTTGGTGTCCACCGCCGGCATGAGGTTCGCGACGGTGTTTATCCTTCCAAGGAGGGGCGGTTTGCAACCGCCCATGCGGAATCGAAATTGCGCGCGACGGTCGCGCGCCGCCACCAGTGAGTCATTGTATCGCCAAGACATCCGACCGTCTTGTCAGCGCGCGGGTTTTCGATCCGCCTGCAACCGCCAGGCCGCGCCCCCGCCCGGCCCGGCGTAGGCGCCGCGAAAACGCCTGTCGCCTTTGGGCCTGCCATCGAAATCCCTGTCAAAATCGCTCTCCCCGGCAAAAATGGAAAGATCGAGGGGCGGCCCCTCGCAGCAGCCGGGCTTGGGGTGCAGATCAAGCTCGCCCAGCTTTGCGTCCGGGTTTGCGAGGTGCCGCGCGGCGGCGGCGACGGGGCCGGTGAGGTTGCCGGACAGGCGGGTGATGGAACGGTGCAAGAAAAGCGGTTCGCCGGCAAACACCGCGTTGCCAAGAATGGCGTGGCCTTCCGGCGCGGCGCTGCCGATGTGGATGCCCCACGCGGCGGAACAGATCGTGTTGTTGTAAAGGTGGACGAGTTTCAGCGGCAGATCATGGGAGCGCGCGGTGATCGCCGCGTGGCGGGGAGAGGGACAACCGGCAAACACGTTGTCGTGAATGCTGACGCGGCCAGAGGCATGCAGCAGGGACTCGCGGGGGTTGTTCCAGAAGAAGTTGCCGTAAATCTCATACCGGTCGCGGGAGCCGGGGCCGTTGTCGGGAAAACCGCCGACAAGGACGTTGGGACGGTCACCGTCGGGACTGGGCGCGTCGTTCTTGATAAAGACATTGTGGCGGATGATCGTGCTGCTTGCGGCCGACGGCATGCCCGCCAGTGCGGGACGCGGTTTCTGATACTTGATCTGCATGCAGTAGCCGATGGGATTGATCACGAGATTGTGCTCGATGATGCCGCGGATGAAAGGATCGGCTCCGTTGGAGTTGCCCAGATACAGGCCGGTGCCGCAGTTGCGGATGATGTTGCGGCGGATGGTCCAGTCCCAGGTCGGTGTCTTGGTGGAAATGCCGACGGCTTGCTGGGAGGCGCGCCAGTCGCTGATGACGCAGTCCTCAATGAGGATGTGATGGACGCTGTTACCCAGTCCGCCCTGGGCGCTGATGCCAAACAGGCATCGAGAGTCGCCGCCGCCCCCGCCAACGATGGAGAGGCGCTTCAAAGCCAGATAGCTGCACTGTCGAAGTTCGACACAGTTTGCCTCCTGCGATTGGCGGATTTCCGCCACGCCGGTTTCCGGGCCTTGGATGGTAGTCCACTTCTCCGCGCTGCCGTGGCAATTGTTGACCGGCAACCCGCGATCATAAACGCCGGCCTCCAGCAGGAGCGTGTCTCCAGGGGCAAGCGTCGCCAGCACACGGCGGTAATTGTGCGGCCCGGCGTGTTTGACGACGCCGGAGGGCGAGGGCGCCGAAGTGGCGGCGGGCGTGACGCCCGCAACAAACAGGCAGAGGAGGGTCCTTGAGGCGTTCATGCGGGCGTTTTCAGACTCTCAAGGAGGGGCGGCTTGCTGCTACCC
>JAOACV010000241.1 GCA_026417675.1 Verrucomicrobiia bacterium | reverse complement strand
CTGCAAGATTCTCGGCAAGGTCATCAACTTCGTCGGCGTGCTGGCGCTCCACAACAATGCGCGCGGGCCGTTCAAGGGCGGCATCCGCCTGGCGCCCAACGTCACCATTTGGGAGACCATCGAACTGTCCCGGCTTATGACACTGAAGTGCGCCGCGTGCGACGTGGAATTCGGCGGCGGCAAGACGGGCATTCGCGTGGACATGCCGACCATGTATCGGCGGTTCGGCCGCGGCCCCGGTCGCGACTTGGAGTTTGAGAAGATCATCTCGCTTGACGCGGTGGAATACTACTCGCAGAACTTCCGCGACGTGTTCCACAGCCACCTCTACGTGCCCGCGCCGGACATGGGCACCGGCCCGGACGAGATGGCTTTCATCTTCAACGAGACCCTCGACCCCGCCTCGGTCACCGGCAAACCAGAGGGCACGCCGGGCTGGCTGCCGGGCCGCAAGGAGTCCACCGGCGTCGGCTGCTCGTTCATCACGCAGCGCGCGCTCAAACAGTTCCTCGGTCTCGATCCGGCCGACGCCACTGTCGCCATCCAGGGCTTTGGCAACGTCGGCAAACCGCTCGCGCAGGAGTTGAGCAAGGCCGGCGTGAAGATCCTCGGCGTGACCGACCTCTTCGGCGGCACCTACAATCCGAAGGGTTTGAACATCGAGGCGTTGCTGGCCCACGAGGCGAAGCACAAGACCGTCGGCGGTTTCAAGGGCGGAGAGAACCTGACCAATGAGGCGCTTTTCGATTTGGAAGTAGATTGCCTGATTCCGGCCGCGGCAGGCGATGTGATCCACAGCCACAACGCCGGCCGCATCAGGGCGCGGCTGATCGTCGAAGCCGCCAATATGCCGACCACGTTGGAGGGCATGGACATCCTCCAGCAGCGCGGCATCCACGTCGTGCCCGACATCCTGGCCAACGCCGGCGGTGTGATTGCCTCGATGTTGGAGTATTCCAGTTCACTGTCGGCCATCAAGCCGACCCGCGAGGCGGTGCTGGAAACCTGCACGCGCAAGATCGGCGAAAACTTCGCCCTCGCCGTCGAGCGCGCGAAGGAGCAGAACATCTCCGTCACCGAAGCCGCTGTGGCCATGGCCACCGAGCGCGTCTATAAGGTCATGAAAAGCCGGCGGATGATCTGAAAGAAAATGACCAGGCCCCAATGGCCAGAGAGCAGGGAATCCCCAAGTGCCCAGGCTCCGGTAGCGAAGTTTGAAAGCCTCGCCGGGTTGTTGGTGAATGGTCATTGGTTGGTGGTCATTCTCTCATGACCGCGCGTTCTCAGTGGCTTGACCTGTTGGTGATCGCCGCGATCGGCCTTGCCTCGCTGTTGCCGTTCATCGGGCAGACACGCGACTTGTCGTCCCGCGAGATTCGCCACGCCGAGATCGCACGCGAAATGGCAGTCAGCGGCGACTTCCTGGTGCCGACGCTTTTGGGACGGCCGTATTGCGACAAACCTCCCGTCCTGCACGCCGCGGTGGCAATGCTCTATCGCCTCGCGGGCGAGCCTTCCCTGGCGTTGGCGCGGCTGCCGTCGGTTGCTGCGGCGGTTCTCAGCGCGCTGGCGCTCTACGGCATCGGCCTGGTGCTGGCGGATCGGCGCACGGCGCTTTTCGCCGCGCTGGCGGTGCTGGGCTTGCAAGGATTCTCTCGCATGGCCCGCGTGGCCCGACCGGATATGATTTTCGCGCTGGGGTTCCTGATCGCATGCTGGGGGCTTGTGCGGGCGATGCGACAGTCGCGCGGGACGCTCGCGTGGTGCACGCTGGGCGGGCTGGGTTGCGGCTTGGCGGTCTTGACCAAGGGACCGCTGGGACTTCTGTTCCCGGTCTTGTTCGGCGTCCTCGCGCCGATACGCCGCGACGACCTGCGGCGACCGGGCGCGGCGGCGTGGGCGGTCTTTGCGGCCGCTGCGCTGGCGACCGCGTTGTTGTGGGCCGTGCCGGTCTATCTGCGCGATGGCGGCGCCTATCTGCACCGCGTGGTTTTCCAGCCGGACCTGAACATCGAGGTGGGGACCGGCTCGCATTCATTCTGGTGGTATTTCAAGGTCTTGCCCGTTGGCTGGTTGCCGCTGACGCTGTTGGTGCCGTGGGTGGTGATGGACGCGCGACGGCGCGGTTGGTCGGCGGCGCTGGGCGTGGCCGCTGTGATGTTTGTGGTGCTCTGCTGCATTCCGAAGAAACGCCTGCACTACCTGTTGCCGCTCTATCCGCTGCTGGCGCTGGCGACGATAGAAACCGTGATGCGCCATGTGGAACAACGATGGTTGCTCCGGGCGGCTCAGGCGCTCGTGGCCGTCTCGCTGGTCTCAGGACCGTTCTACTACGGCCTGATCCAGCCGCGCCACACGCCGCCGGAGGAACCTGAACTGGCGTTCGCTCGCGAGGTCCTGCGGGTGGTGCCGCCCGGCGCGCCAATCATTTGCTTCGGCGATCTCGGCGAGCCGATCGCCTTCGTTGGTCGTCGCGGCAACGTCACGCAAGTCGGCGGCTTGGCCGACCTAGTCGCGTCATTGCAACACGGCGGCGAATATGTTGTCGCGCCGCAGGTCTATCAGGAAACCATCCGACTGCAGCTCGCGGGCAAATGGGCCATGCGGGAAGTCTTCGCCGGCGACCTAATGGCTGGCGGGAAGTCGCAGCGATGGGTGGTGCTGCAGGCGGCTTCAGTTTGAACGCGTGTCAGTCTGGTCGGTTCGGCTTCTTGGCGATGGTGCCGACGGCGCCCAGGGAGACCCTTGGGCGCGTTGGATGCCGAGCTTCGAGTTTCAGTGCACGTTCTGCATTTTTCCTGTCCCCGCAGCGGGTCTTCCTCTATCTTTCCGGCCATGCCGTTTTCCAGACTGGGTTTATCACCTGCGGTGCTCCAAGGCGTCCGGGCGGCGGGTTATACCGACCCGACGCCGATTCAACTGCGCGCCATCCCTTTGGCGCTGGCGGGGCGCGACATTATTGGCTGCGCGCAAACCGGCACGGGCAAAACCGCCGCGTTTGCGCTGCCGATCCTGACCAAACTCGCGCACCACGGCAAACTGCGCGCGTTGGTGCTGGAACCGACGCGCGAGCTGGCCGCACAGGTGGAGACGGCCTTCCGCGACTACGGGCGCTTCAGCGACTTGCGCGTCGCGGTCGTCTATGGCGGCGTCGGTTACGGCGCACAGGAAAAGGCGTTGCGCGAGGGCGTGGACATCGTCGTGGCGACGCCGGGCCGGTTGCTGGACCACATGAGGTCCGGCCGTTGCCGGCTCAATCACGTCGAGGTGCTGGTGCTCGACGAGGCCGACCGCATGCTCGACATGGGGTTTCTGCCGGATGTGAAGCGCATCATCGAGCAATGCCCGTCTCACCGACAGACCATGCTTTTCTCGGCGACGATCCCGCCGGAGATCGTCACGCTCGCGCAATGGGCGCTCAAGGATCCCGAGACGATCGAGATCGGACGTCGCCGTTCGCCCGCCGAGACGGTGCGTCACGCGCTTTATCCGGTCGCCGACGACCAGCGTGACGAGTTGTTGATCGAGCTGCTCAAACGCACGGATTTCGATTCGGTGCTGGTGTTCTGCCGCACCAAGGACCGCGCTGACCACGTCGCGGCGATGCTGCATCGCACCGGCCATTCCGTGGCGGTGCTGCATTCTAACCGCACGCAAAGCGAGCGCGAGCACGCCCTGCGCGGGTTTCGCGAGGGCCGCTTCGAGGTGCTGGTGGCCACCGACATCGCCGCGCGCGGGCTGGACGTGGAGGACATCAGCCACGTCATCAACTACGACATGCCGCAGCACGCCGAGGACTACGTCCATCGCATCGGCCGCACCGGCCGCGCGCTGGCCACCGGCGACGCGTTTACCATCATGACCGCCGAGGACAAGAAGCAGGTCCACGCCATCGAGTTCTTCATCGGCCAGAGCATCCCCCGCGTGAAGCTGGAGAACTTCCCCTACAAATACACCACGCTGCTCGACCCGGAGGCCGAGCGGCGAATGCGGACGATGGGACGCAGGCGAAGGTAAGACTCGTGATTCGTGATCCGTGACTCGCAATTCGTGATTCGGAGCGTATCACGGGGCACAAGTCACGAGTTACGGATTACAAGTCACGAATCACGGACACAGGATCGCGCCCCATGAGCTTTTCGATGGTCAAGTCCACCTCCGCGCTGGGCGCCGCCACGATGACCAGCCGCGTGCTGGGGCTGGCGCGCGAGATGGTCTATGCAAGCTTCATGGGCCAGGGATTGGTCGCCTCGGCGTTCTTTTACGCGTTCACGATTCCCAACCTCTTCCGGCGGCTTCTCGGCGAGGGCGCGTTGAGCGCGGCGTTCGTGCCCGTGTTCACCGAACGGCTCCAGAAGGAGGGCAAGGACGCCGCATGGCGCGCCGCCAACGCCGTGGGCACGGCTCTGCTGATGGTCCTGGCGGGCATCACGCTCGTCGTCGTCGGTTCATTGCTGGGCGCGCTGGCTATCGCCAATCCGAGCCAGAACCAGCGGCTGATCCTCCAACTGACCGCGCTGATGTTCCCCTACATGATTTTTGTCTGTCTCGCCGCGCTGGCGATGGGCGTGCTGAACGCCCTGCGCCACTTCTTCGTGCCCGCGTTCTCGCCTGTGCTGCTGAACATCGTCCTCATCAGCTCGGTCTTTCTGATCTGCCCGTATTTCGGGACCGAACTGAAAACGCAGGTCTTCGGCCTCGGCGTCGGCGTGTTGCTCGGGGGCGTCGTGCAACTCGCCTATCAGCTCCCACAGGTTTGGCGCGAAGGCTGGCGCCCCTGTTGGAAACTCGATTGGCGGGACGAAACAGTGGGCCAAGTGGCCAGGCTGATCGGGCCGGGCGTGATCGGCGTTATCGCTTACCAAATCAACGTGATCGTCGGGCGGACGCTCGGCTTTTGGGTCGGCGACTACGTGCCCGCGGCGCTCAACTACGCCGACCGGCTGATGGAACTTCCCCAGGGCGTGTTCGGGGTCTCGCTGGCCACCTACATGCTGCCGACCCTTTCGGCCATCGTCGCGCGCGGGGCGATGGCCGAGTTCCGCGCCGAAGTTGGCCGCGCGCTGCGGTTCCTGCTGGTCATCACCGTGCCGGCAACGGTTGGACTGATCGTGCTCGGCGAGCCGATCGTGCGGC
>JAOACV010000240.1 GCA_026417675.1 Verrucomicrobiia bacterium | reverse complement strand
GCATCGACTCGATCAGCGAACGCCAGCGATCGAAGGCGGCGATCAGGTCGGCGAGCGCCCGGCGCGGCTTCGGCTTCAACTCCTCGGTTTCGACGATCAGCCGGGCGGCCTGCAACAGGGGCACGCCGCGCGCCCGCGCCAACTCGGCGCCCTTTCCACGCATGACCACGTAAGGCTCGCCGCTCTCGCGCCGGCAAATCTCGATGTCCTTCCAACCAAGCAAGCGGCCGATGCCTGTGCCGAACGCCTTCGAAATCGCCTCCTTGGCGGCAAACCGCGCCGCCAGATGCAAGTTCGGTTTCTTCATCGTGCGCGCATACTCGACCTCGCCCGCGTGAAACACCCGGTCGAGAAACCGCTGGCCGAACCGCTCCACCGCCTGCGCGATCCGCTCGGTCTCCACGATGTCAATTCCGGTGCCCAAAACCATGCCGCGAACGATACCACGTCAGCGCAGCGACGGGAAGAGGCTCAAAAAAACGGCAAATCGAGAGCACGACCACACCATCTCATCCTGCCGGCAGAGTCCGGGCACTGCAAGCCCGGTCTTGAGTCCGTGGCTGGTTGTCGGCAGATTTACCGCCATGCGCCCGACCCATCGTGCGACCCTTGCGATCGAATTCACGCTTGTGTTTGCCTTCGCCTGTGCGGGCGACGAGCAACTCAAGCGATATCCCATTCCGTCCCGCTGTATCCAGAAGGAAAACGGCCATTGCTACATCGCCCACATGGACTTCGGCGAGCCGGGCGACAGGGAGACCGGCAATAAATCCGGCTTGCTGCTCTTCGAGGACGGCAAGCCGCTCGGCCCGGCGCGCGCGCTGCACAAGGACATTCGCGAGAAAGGCGGCGGGCGTTACTCCCACTGGACGGAGCAGACACTTTACTTTTCCGCGTCTGACAACACTGATCCACGCACGAACGGCCGCAAATATGAAGTCGCCTCGACGAACCCGGCGAACACGCTCGGCGGCATCGCCGAGATCGCCACGCCGGTCAAGCGCCACATCGAAGTCATCCGCGTCTCGCGCCACGAATACACGATCCGCCTCGGCGGCCACCTTGATTTCGAGAACAGCCACACGCGCCACAACACCGGCTTCAACGTCGCGTTCCAGCCGAACGTCTCGCTCACCATCGCCAACACCGGCAACCGACCCGTGCTCTGGCCGAAGCTCGTCGCCAACGGCGTGCGCGACTGGAGCACCTACGAGAGCCTGCTGGCCGATTTCACGCGCGGCGCGGCCAACGACCAGGAGCGCGCGCTGTTCATCTGGCAGACGGCACGCGAGAACCGCTACCATTGCTCGCCGCTGTTCCCGGACAACGAGTTCCACGACCCGGTGAAAATGTTCAACTCCTACGGCCTGAACCTCTGCGACGACATGGGCTATTGCGGCTGCTCGCTATTCAAACATGCGGGCCTCGGCAAACCGAAATATTCGATTGACCCGAAGGTGCGCAGCCTGCACGGCCACATGATGTGCGAGGCGGTGGTGGACGACCGTCACCAGTTCCTCGACATAGACGAGAGCGTGTTCTACCTCGACCGCGAGTGCGAGCGGCCCGTCAGCGGCGACGCCTGCGCGCGCGATCACGATCTGGTGCGGCGCGAGGCGCACTACGGGCCGGTGTTTGGCGGCTGGCAGGACAGCGAAAGCGCTGCGGCCCTGTTCGGCAACGACGACCGCGCGACGCGGCTTTTCCTGCGCGGCCACGAGATGCGCTACACCCTGCGGCCCGGCGAGCGTGTCGTGTTCCGCTGGGACAACATCGGCAAATATGCCGCGCACAGCGAGAAGTGGGACCGGGAACCGCCCTTCTACGGCAACTCGAAGTTCATCTACAAGCCGCGGATCGAGGACGGCGCGGCGGCCGGCCCGCTCGTGTATGCGGTGGACACGCCGTGGGTCATCTGCGGCGGGACGGTGCGGGCGGAGTTCATCGGCGGCAACGCGCAGGACAAGTTCGCGCTCGACGTGCGCCTTGATGGCAAGACGGTCACGCGCGTTTGGGAGGGCGCGGGCCGCGGGCCGCTGAAGGCGGACGTGGTGATTGACGACGCGCTCCAGCCGCGGCGCGCGCCGGCCAAGTATCACTACGAGGTCATCGTGACCGTCCCGACCGGCGACGCGAAGCTCAAGTCGCTGGAGATCGAGACCGACGTGATGGCCGCGCCGTTGTCGCTGCCGCGCCTGCGTCGCGGCGAGAACAAGTTCGTCTATGCCGACCAGCAGGAGGGGCCGCACGAAGTCACCATCACGCACGAATGGCGCGAGTGCCACAAGCTCACACCGGCATCGCCGCCGGCGACCCTCGATTATCCGCCCGCCGGCGCGACGATCCGCGATTCCATCGTGACGTTCAGGTGGCCTACCGTCAGCGCCGCGCGCGCCTATCACATCCAGGTCAGCCGTCGCGAGGACTTCCGCATCCCGTATCGGCCCGCCTACGATGTCATCATCCCGAAGAACGAATGGTGCGTGCCCTACACCGGCATGTTCGCGCCCGACACCCTCTATTATTGGCGCGTGCGCTGCCGCGACAAATGGGGCGTTTGGAGCGAATGGAGTCCGGCGCAGACGTTCCGCTGGGAAGGCCCGCGTGTGCCGCTCAACGTGCGCGCCGAACCGCGCGACGGCGGCTTCGTGCTGCGATGGGAGCCGAACCCGCGGGGCGCGCGACCGGTGGCCTACGATGTCTATGGCTCGGACGAGAAAGGCTTCTCCGTCCACAAGACTGCCTACAACTCCTACACACGCGGCAAAGTGCCCGCGAACTTCCTCGGCCGCACCACCGCGACGGAGATGCTCGTCGTCTCGCCGACGCCGTCGCACGCGAACATGAATCGCTGCTATTACCGCGTGGTGGCGGTGGACGCGAACGGCACGGAGAGCATCTGCTCGGATTACGCCGAGCTGCCGCACCCGCATTTCTGGAGCAAGCCGCCCGTGACGGCGAAAGTCGGCGCGCCGTTTTCGTATCAGCCCGGCGTCATCCGCTCGCTCGGCGACGCCCAGCACCGCTACGAGCCGAAAGGCAACGGTTTCTGGGAGACGGAGGAGTTGACGTTCGCGCTGCGCAACGCCCCCGCGTGGTTGAAGCTCGACGCGAAGACCGGCCTTCTCACCGGCACGCCCGACGCGCCCGGCAAATACCACGTCGAACTGGAAGTTCGCACGCAGTTCGGCGGAACGGCCTCCCAAGCGTTTGATCTGAAGGCGGAGCAATAGCCACAGCTTTCTTGACTCAGGACACTGGAATGTCCGCCGGGGGCGCACGCTGCCTTCGACCAATCTGATTGAGGGCTGTTTGACGCGCCCGGCGATTTGCACGCGTCAGTTCAAGCGCGGGCGGCTGTCGCGTGGTGTCGCGCGAGCGCAGGGACTGCCTGCGCCGGGCGCGACAGACAAAGAGAACGCGACCCGCCCGATTTCATGGACGAGGGGAGGAACGCGTTCTCCGAAAACGCTGGCGGGCGCCACATGGAACCGAATGCCGCACGCGACTTGCGGCTGCGGCTATACAGCAGTGCGATCTGAATCTCTCTGCGGAGCGCGACTACTTCAGCCTCGCCAGCAAGCCGCGGGCTTCCTTTTGCAGCTCGGGGTCTTGGGTGAACGAAAGGACCTTTTGCACAAAGGCCCTAGCTTGGACGCGATCAGCGGCCGCGCTGGCGCGCGCCAGTTTGATCGCGGCCACGGCGGCCTCGGATTGCAGGGCGGGATCGTCGAGCATTGGGCCAAGCAGTTTCAGTGCAGAGGGCGTGGTCATCTCAGCCAGACCGGCGATGACGAGACGCCGCTCATCGGCCCGACGCGTGAGCATCAATGCGTTGGCGTATCCTTGGGCCCTCTGTTCCTCCGTGCGGTTGGCGGGCAGGCCGAGCAGACGGATGTAACCGCGGAGCAACAGCACTTGGTGGGTCGGATTCCTCGCGGCACGGGCGTGCTCCAACAGCAGCTTTTCGGCGGCTGGATCGGGCCAGTTGGCGAGCGCGCGCACGGCCGCGTCGCGGATGTTCTCGTCGGGGTTGTTCATCGAAGTGAGGACGACCTCCAACGCTTTTGGCCCGGCGGTTTGGCCCAGCACAAGCAGCAGCGCGCAGCGTTGTCGGACCGTCTGCGCCTTGGGGCAAGCCGCGAGCACCGCGTCGGATTGTCTCGCTGGATCGGGGATTTTGCGTGAGACTTGAATGATGGCCGCGGCAGCCTCCTTCTCCAAGGCCGGCTGACGCAGGTTCATCAACAGCGCGATCATCGCGTCGAGTTGCGGCGGCTCGGCCAACCGGCCCAATCCCCGGAACGCGGCGGCGGCCACTTTGGCGTCGTCCTGCGCGGCTTGTTCGAGCAGAAACGGCACCGCGCTGACGGCATGCCGGCCAACCAGCACGTCAATCAGGCTGGCCCGCACGTCGGGTGGCGCCTGCCGCGCCGCGGCAAGGATCGCGTCACTCGCGGCTTTGTCTTGCAACTGTTGCAGGCTGGCCAGCGCGGCGGCCACGCATTCCGCGGACGCGCGCTTTTCGAGGACGCCAGTCAAGACTGGCACGGACGACGCGTCGCCAATGGCGCCCAGCGCCTGGATGGCTGCCAGCGCGACATTCGCGTTCGGATTCTGCGTCTCCGAGCTGATGGCGCGCCGGGCGGCCGCGTCGCCGCGCGAGGCCAGCGCTCCGATCATCAGCACCTGAAGGTCGGGCGACAGCTTCGGCATCGTCGCGGCGAAGGTCTCCGAGGCGCGGGGGGATTTCAGCGCAGGAACGCCCGCGATGGCGGCGGGCTTGAGGTCTGCATCCGGACCGCGCAACACTTCGAGGATGCGTTTCTCCCCGCCGTCACTGTCCAGCCGCAACATACCGGCGAGCGCCGCGCGGCGGATGTGAACGGGTTGCGACGGGTGGCAATACTCGTCGTAGATGGCTAGCGCGCCCCGGCGATCGCCGGCGGCCGCGAGATGGTCGGCAATCCGAAACGAGGCGGTTGTTACAACGGCCATGAAGGGTGTCTTCTTGTCGCGCCGCATCGCGCCAATGATCCGGCGGGCGGGTTCGTTGCCGATCTTGGACAGCGCGGTGATGGCGGATTGGGCGACGAGCGGATCGGGATCGCGTGTGAGGTCGGAGAGCAGTTTGACGGACGCGGCAT
>JAOACV010000023.1:7394-11775 GCA_026417675.1 Verrucomicrobiia bacterium | reverse complement strand
GCCCATGCCCGCCACGAAGCTGCGCACGGGCGCGTGGGCGATGACTTGGGTGTCCACGAGCACGAGGTCGGGATTGACGCCCCACGAGCCGAAGCCCTGGCAGACGCCGTCGTCGTCATACCACACGGTGTAGGAACTAGTGGGCGCGTCGGTGGAGGCGATGGTCGGGATGGTAACCGTCTTGGCGCCCGCTTCCGCCGCGGCGGCCTTGGCGGTGTCGAGGGTCTTGCCGCCGCCCACGCCGACGACGATGTCCGCGCCGTGTTTCCTGGCCAGCTCGGCCACGCGCGCGGCCTCGGCCTTGGTGCACTGGCCGCGGAATTCCACCTCGGCCGCGTCGAGGTTGACATCCTTCAACGCCGCCACGATCGTCGGCCCGACGATGGCCTTGACGCGGGCGTCCCACAAGAACAGCGGTTTCCTGCCCAAGGCGGCCAACAGGCAGCCCGTCTCTGAAAGAACTCCCTTGCCTTGCACATACCTGCGCGGCGCGATCATTGCGGTCTTCATTTGCTCGTCCTCCGAGGGTCTGTTTGCGAACCGGGGCGACGCGAACGTCGCCTTGCGGTCTGAGAATCGAGGCGACTCTAAACCACATGCCCTGGCGCTGGCAATGCTGTCATGGGGGCGGCGCGACTTCCGAAGTGCGCTGATACCAACGTCGCATTTGACTGGCGCTTGCGACAATTCGCGCCAAGCCCTACACTGCGCGCCCATGAAAAAGAGTCTCGTTCCGCTCATTGTCGCCACGGTTCTGATTTCCACCTCCGGCTTTGGCTCGGAAGCGCCGCCGGGATTTGTGTCGTTGTTCAACGGCAAGGACCTCACAGGCTGGATCGTGCCGGAGAACGACGGCGGCCACTGGAAAGTGCTCGACGGCGTGATTGATTACGACGCGCGCAGCGAGGCCAAGAAGGACAAGAACCTTTGGACCGAGAAGGAATTTGGCGACTTCACGCTGAGGATTGACTGGAAGATCAAGGAGGTTCACGGGCTGTATCCGATGCCGGAGGTGTTGCCGGACGGTTCGCACAGGCAAGGCCCCGACGGCAAAGACATCCTCACGCCGCGCCCCAACGCCGACAGCGGCATCTACGTGCGCGGTTTCCCGAAGGCGCAGATCAACATCTGGTGCTGGCCGATTGGGTCGGGCGAGGTCTATGGCTATCGCATGGACAAGAACATGCCGCCTGAAGTTCGCGCCGGCGTGACGCCGAAAGTCCGCGCTGACAAGCCGGTCGGCCAGTGGAACACCTTCGAGATCACGATGAAGGGCGACCGGCTCACCGTGGTGCTCAACGGCCAGACCGTCATCCAGAACGCCCAGTTGCCCGGCGTGCCGCCCAAGGGCCGCATCGGCCTCCAGCACCACGGCGGCTTCGACGCCAAGAAGGGCGAATACTCCCCCGCCTCCAGCCTCATGCAGTTCCGCAACATTTTCATCAAGGAACTCAACTGACCACCCGCAAAGAGCCACATCATGAAGAACCGCACCTTTCTCGCACTGCTGTTGTATTCCGTCGTCTCGGTCGCCTTTGCCGCGCCCGTCGCCAAGAAATGCGCGGAGCCGGTCGAACCGCCGAAGGGGTTCACGGCGCTCTTCAACGGCAAGGATCTCACTGGCTGGTGGGGGTGCGGCACCGAGGATCCGCGCAAGTGGATGGCGCTCTCGCCGGAAGAACTGAAGAAGAAGCGCGAAGCCAGTCTCGAAGACCTGCGGCAACACTGGCGCGTCGAGAACGGCGAACTGATCAACGACGGCAAGGGCCTCTACGCCACCACCGAAAAGAACTTCCGCGACTACGAGCTGCTGATTGACTACAAGACCGTTCCGAAGGCCGACAGCGGGATTTATCTCAAGGGCATCCCGCAGGTCCAAATCTGGGACTATACCAAGGAGGGCGGCAAGTGGGACCGCGGCGCGCAGTTCGGCTCCGGCGGCCTCTGGAACAACTCCCCCGGCGCGCCCGGCAAAAACCCGCGCGTGCGCGCTGACAAACCTTTCGGCCAGTGGAACCACTTCCGCATCATTCAGTGCGGCGCGCGCACGTGGGTTTGGCTCAACGGCAAGCTCGTGGTTGAGAACGCGATTCTGGAGAACTACTTCGGCCGCCCAAAGCCCAAGGCGCCGCCGCCCGCCGCGACCGACCCGATTGTGCCGATTCCACCGGAAGGCCCGATCCAGTTGCAGACCCACGGCGGCGAAATTCGCTGGCGCAACATCTTCATTCGCGAAATCCCGCCCGCCGAAGCCAACAGACTCCTGCGCGGCAAAGACCCCGCCGGTTTCGAGTCCGTCTTCAACGGCAAGGACCTCAAGGGCTGGGCTGGCGCGACGGATTGTTGCGAGGTCAAAGACGGCGCGATCGTGTGGAGGGAGAAAAAGGGCGGCACGATCTACACCCAGCAGCAATACACCAACTTCGTGGTCCGGCTGGAGTTCAAGGTGCCCCCCGGCGGCAACAACGGTCTCGCCATCCGCTATCCCGGCCAGGGTGACGCCGCCTACGGCGCTATGTGCGAGTTGCAGGTGCTCGACGACAACTACGAGGCCAACAGGAGCAAGCTCACAGGCAAGCCCGTCACGATTGATCCGCGCCAGGCCCACGGGTCGGCCTATGGCATGGTGCCCGCCGCGCGCGGATACCAGCGGCCCATCGGCGAGTGGAACTATCAGGAAGTCACCGTCAAAGACTCGACGATCAGGGTCGAGTTGAACGGAACGGTCATCCTCGATTGCGACCTCTCGAAGGTCACCGAGTTCATGGGCAACCGGCCGCATCCCGGCAAGGACCGCGCGTCGGGTCATTTCGGTTTCGCCGGCCACAGCGATCCGGTGTCGTTTCGCAACATTGCGATCAAACACCTGAAATAGCCGCGTCATTCCGCGACGCGGACTCCTTGAACGATGCGCGGCGCCCGCGGCGAAACATCCATGCAGCCCGACACAACGTCCGCAGGCCGTCGCCACGGCGCCTACGTCGTTCTCATCAGCCTCGTCGCCGCCATGGGCGGCCTGCTCTTCGGTTACGATTGGGTTGTCATCAGCGGCGCCAAGCCGTTCTTCGAGAAATACTTCCGGCTCGACAGCGAGGCGCTCAGCGGCTGGGCCAACAGTTGCGCGCTCGTCGGCTGCCTCATCGGCTCGCTGATCTCCGGAGGGCTGAGCGACAAGTTCGGCCGCAAGAAACTGCTGCTGGCCTCCGCGGCGCTGTTTGCGGTCTCCTCCATCCTCACCGGATGGGCCTCGACATTCGATTGGTTTGTGGTCTGGCGCATCGCCGGCGGCGTCGCCATCGGCATGGCCTCCAACCTCTCGCCGATGTATATCGCCGAGGTCTCGCCGGCGCGCCTGCGGGGACGGCTCGTGGCGATGAACCAACTCACCATTGTCATCGGCATCCTCGCCGCGCAGACCGTCAACTGGCTCATCGCCCAGCCCGTGCCGACCGACGCGACGCCGGAGATGATCCGCGAGTCGTGGAACGGTCAGTTCGCGTGGCGTTGGATGTTCACGGCGGTGACCGCGCCGTCGCTGGTGTTTTTCTTCAGCGCGTTATTCGTGCCGGAAAGCCCGCGCTGGCTGGTCAAGAACGGCCAGGACGATCTCGCCCGCCGGATCCTTGCCCGCATCGGCGGCGCGCAGCACGCCGCGGACGAACTGCGCCTCATCAAGGACACGCTCGCCGCCGAGGAAATCCAGCGCGTGCGCTTCGGCGACCTGCTGGAGCCGAAAGTGCGCGCCATCGTGCTGGTCGGCTGCGCGCTGGCCGTGTTGCAACAGTGGAGCGGCATCAACTCGATCTTCAACTACGCCGAGGAAATCTACAAACAGGCCGGCTATGGCATCAGCGACATCATGTTCAACATCGTCATAACCGGCGCCGTGAACTTGGTGTTCACGCTGGTGGCGATGGGCACGGTGGACCGCTTCGGCCGCCGCGGCTTGATGTTGATCGGCTGCGCCGGGAGCGGGCTCTCCCACGTCCTGCTCGGCGGCGCGTATGCGCTGGGCATGAAGGGCGTGGCCGTGCTGGTCTTCACCCTCTGCTCGCTCGGCTGCTACGCCATGTCGCTCGCGCCGGTGACGTGGGTGTTGATCGCCGAGATTTTCCCCAACCGTATCCGCGGCGCAGCCGTCTCCGTGGCCGTCTCCGCGCTCTGGGTCGCCTGCTTCATCCTCACCTTCATGTTCCCAATCCTCAAAGGCGCCATCGGCATGGCGGGCACGTTCTGGCTCTACGCCGCCATCTGCACCGCCGGCTTCCTCTTCGTCTGGTTCAAGGTCCCCGAAACCAAAGGCAAGAGCTTGGAGCAGATCGAGCGGGAGTTGGTGGATTGAACGCCGAACTATTGCACGGGCATAAAAACGCTCCAACTC
>JAOACV010000023.1:0-7384 GCA_026417675.1 Verrucomicrobiia bacterium | reverse complement strand
ATTGAACGCCGAATTGTTGCGCAAGCAAAAACCGTGCTCCAACTCATCAACCGTGCTCTTGCCGGGGCGGTGAAATCGAGAGCGTCCACAAAATTCCAACCGCGAGCCTGGGGCAACGCGCGGAAAGGTTTTTTCCAGAGCAGCCCCGACTGGCTGTCATTGGTAGAACACGTCCACTTTGACTTTCTTTCGGCTTGGGGCGAGTTGCACGCGGTCGGCGCCAAAGTCGTGGATGGGCTGGCCGTTGACTCGCACGGCGCGAATGGGCGCGCCTTGGGGATGGCGGAGACACAACACAATGGTCGTTGGTGGGTTTCGTTTCGGCGGGTCAATCTCGACGAGGATTCGCCCTTGATCGGTCAAAGACCGAATCCGGTAATTGAGCGGCCCGAAGTAAGTAGGCGCGTTCTGGATGCTCACCGTCTGACCGTGTCGGAGCCAATGTTGCGGCACGCCTTGAGCAAGAATCATTTCGCGGCCTTCCTCGCGCACGAGCATCATGCGCAGCAATCGCAGGAACTGCGAGCCGGTGCGCAGATGCGGAATGGTGTGCGGATTCTGGCCGTCGAGATACGGGTGTTCAACGCCGCCGTGCGTGCTGCGGGTCATGCCCAGCGCCATCGTCGAGTAGAAACCGAGAATCGCCCGTTTGGCTTCATCGCGTCGCAAGCAGGTCAGCCAGTAGCCGTAGCCGAAACCGTGGCAGGTTTCCGGCCTCTTGGACAAGAACGACTGTAAAGCGCAGACACCGGCGATAAGGCCACCACGTTGTTCCAAGGCGTTTTTGACCAAGGTCACGCGCGGATCGTCAACGGGCAGGAAACCGGTCTCCAGCAACATCGAGGCGAACAACGTGTAGTAGCCGTAGGCGCCGTAGTTGGCTTGTTTCAGCCAGCCTTGCGTGGCCGGCAAAATCGGCAACAGCCGCGTCCCGTCGCGCTCGATGATCGAGCGATCCATCACGCGACTCAGGTCGGCCCGATAGGAAGCGGCTTCCTGCGCAATCGTCTTCGCTTCGGCAAGACCAATGGTTTCCAAAACATTCGCTGCCGCTTCCAGTCCGACGCACACGTAGGCGTCGCCCATGATGTTCCAGTCCGGCTCTCGATAATCGCCGCTCGGCGGATATTTGATCAGGCCGTAGGTGACAGAGTCCGGGTCGGCGACCGCTTTCTGTTCGGCGCGCCGTTTCGCCACGAACTGGCACACGCGAATCATCGTGGGCGCCATTCGCCGGAGAAACTCGCGGTCCTGCGTGTAACGGTAATGTTCCGCCAACGCCATCAACAACGCCCCGTGATCGCACAGCCCGAACCGCGTTACGAATTCGCCTTCGGGACTGACGCGCGAAGCCAACGACTCCAGGTAGCGTTGGGCTTCCTTGTGATAGCCGTGAGCATCGAGCATCTGGCAATACACCGATGCGCACACGCCCCAGACATCCTCGTAAAATCCCGCGCCGTCGTGCGGCAAAAAATTCCCGTCCCGCTTGTCCACGCACAGGAACGTGTAGCCCTTCAAAGCGCGATAGGCGTTGTTGACGCGCTCTTCCGCCACGCGAATCTGCATTCCGCGATTGCACAATGTTCGCCAGGTGTCGGCCACTTCCTTGAATCGTCGCCGGTATTCCGATTCGCTGACCGTTTCCACGCCGCGAAATCCGCCGCAATACGGTTCCTGCGCAAAGCGGCTCGGTTTTCGGCCTTTCGGCAAGACGGGCGTTTCCTGTCGCGGCAACGTGCCGTCGTAGGGGATTTTCAAAAACAAACTTTTCGCGCTTCGCGCCGGCACTTCCAGCGTCCAGTGCCCCGCCTCAACATGAATGGGCGGCAAACCGCAATCCGCCGCGCACAGCACCGGCACGGAGCGCCGTTGATCGCCGGGATTTTTCACCGTCAACGCAACGTAGGCCCAAAGCCGCGCGTCCGGGTCCGGCGCCATTTTCTCCGTCCACGCAAAAACGGTTTGCTCATACTGCAACCCGCCGTGAGCAAACGGCGTGATGACCATCGGCAGATACCCCTCGACCAACCGCTTGGCATCAGGCGCGATTCCCTGACCGAACCGTTGCTTCTCCTGACCGAGCAGGAAGTAAATCGTGGCGCAATTCTCCGGCGCTTCGTGCGTATGCGAGTTGGAAACTTCAAGGCTGCCGTCGGGCAGCAAAACAAACTCGTCGCGTCCTTCGGGAACACCCAGCGCCTCGCGCGGCAACTGCAACATCGGGAACCGCCCCGCCACCGATTCGAACGTGGGATCGCACGGCGCTGCCAGCAGTTCCTGCGCGACCACATCCGGTCCCCACGGAGCCGGCTCGATTCTGGCGGCTCGCATTTGGGTCGGCGCGAGGGCACTGGTAGAAAACGCCACCACCACCAAACGACACGCGAAAGGAGAGATTTTCATGGAAGGGTAAGAATCTTAATTCCACGCCACAGAGAGCGAGGCGCTGGTTTGCGGGCCTGCTTCCAGTCACGCGGACACAACCCGCCAGGGCTGGAAGCAAACCGTAGGCAGGCCTTGGGCTAGAATCCACGCGTGCCTCGCGCCGATGGCAGGCTTCCTGCCGGTGTTGTGCTCACACTGACATTTTCGCTGTCTGGCCGGATGGCGCAAGCGCAAACTCCCTGCAGGTAGCTGTTCACGGGCGCGCGGCAAAAAATAGCTACATGCCGTGGTAGACAACAGCGGCGCTGGAAAACTCAGCGCCGGGGTGTGAGCGATGCTGCCTCCTGACCGCCGGCGGTATCAGCGTCGGCTTCCATTGAAGGCTCCGGCAACTTCTTCCTCGGCAGCAAGAACCTCACCGTCGGCGGCAACAACCTCAACACCATTGTGTCCGGCGTCATCCAAGACGGCGGTGGCGGCGGCGGCTTGGGCGGCTGGTTGACCAAGGTTGGCGCCGGCACGCTCACCCTCTCTGGCGCCAACGCCACACCGGCGGCACCTTCATCAATGGCGGCACGGTCAACGTCTTGCACAACCAGGGTCTCGGCCTCGGCAACGTGACGTTCAACGCCGGCCTGCTGAAGTCCGATCCGCTGGTCATCAACATTCCCGGCAACTATGTCTAGGGCGCAGGCGCTACATGGCAGGCTGCCATCGCCGGCACGGGCGCGGGCCAGTTCGATCAACTCAACATCGGCGGCGCTGCCACGCTCGGTGGCACGCTGCGGACGGTTCCCTTCGCCGGATTCGTCGCGCACGTGGGCGACAAAGTCACCTTGCTGCAGGCCGGCGGCGGACTCGGCGGCACCACCTTTGCCACGTTGGACAACCAGATTCCGGCCAGCGGCGCGACAACGCAGCCGCAATTGACTTACTCCGCCAACGACGTGGTGCTGCAGTGGGTGCGGGGTTCCTTCCTCCACTTTGCGCTGACGCACAACCAGCGGGCCGTCGCCTTCAACCTCGACCTGTCAGCGGCCGACCCGCGCGCCAGCCAACTGATCAGCGTGCTGGATATGATGTCTGCGAGCCGGTTGCTTTCGGCCTACGACCTGATCGCGCCGGAGGAGTTGACCTCGATTTTCCAACTCGGCTTCAGCGCCGCCCTGCGTATTAGTCTCTGAGAGCTTGAGGGCGGAGAGTCGAAAGCGAAAGACCGGATTAGGACTCCAGCAGGCTCGCGCGAAGATCGCTCATCATGCGGGCGAGTTCCCCGGCGGAGGAGGCGCAATACGGCTTGATCCCATCGCGCCGCAGAGCCGCAATCGAAGCAGTCGTCACGCTCTTGCTGACGCCGCCTGGCAAACAACCATCACGCGGATGCGCGATGACTGTTTTGCTGCTCTAGACTCCCCCCCAAACGGCCACAGCCGCCACTTCGTGTCCGCCGCGATCTCGTAGAACATGCTCTCGCCCGCGACAGTGAAGGCGTAGCCGTCGGTGGCGCGGCCGACGGGGAGTTCGCGCAGGCGTTGGCCGGCGGCGTCGAGCGCCCAAGCTTTGATCGGGGTCCGGCGATGCAGCGTGATGGTGGCGCGGACCGGCTCCAGCCAGACGCCGGGTTCGATGTGAGTCGCGCGGACTTCGCCGTCTATGTTGATGAGCCAGCGTTGGCCGGTGTTTTCGCAGCGCGCCATGGTGGTAAGCAGCAGCCGTCGTGATTCGCTCACGGGTTCTCCGTCGAGGCAGATGAGGGTGACGGACGCAAAGCCGGGGTCGGTGACATCCAGCGTGGCATCGCCGAGGGTGTGGGCCTGGCCGCCGATGAACCCGATGGCGGCGCGACAGGCCGGCGCGCGCACAATGAACCGTCCGCGATCCTGGTCCCAAGTCAGTTGTCCGGTGTCGCTCGCATACGCGCGCCCGCCGCCGCTTTCCCAGCCGAGCGGGACGCCGATCTTCTGCGCCGCGGCGGTCCAGAGCCGCTCAAGCTGCGTGCGGTCCTCGTCGCTCTTCTGCGCGAGGCGGAACTTGGCCTTGGCCGGCAACGCGGCCGCCTCCGTGCCGCGCGCGGCGGCGATGGCGATGTCGGGGTCGGGCGCGGGCACGTCGGGGAGGCGGTTGCGCCAGCGGCTGGTGAAGGTCAGCCATGTGGGCGGCAAATCGTCCGCAATCGGGCCGCTGCCGCTCCAGGTCCAGGCCGAGACCGCCGTCAGGTCGTCTGCTGACCACGCGACCTGTGAGTGCAGACGCGACGGCACGACCAGTCCGCCGAGGAAGATGCGCGACGCCGCGGCGAACTGTCCAAACCGCGCCGGATCGGCCACGATGTCAAACGGCGCTTGCGCGTCAAAGTGCTTCGCATAACCGGCCCGGCTCGCGAAATCGCCCCAAATCACGCCGTCCCAGTCCTGCATCGCGGCGTGGGCCGCCAGCAGCACCGGTCCCTCGCCGCGAAACCGGTTGGGGCCGCAGTTCATGACGCTGTTGACGAGCAACGGCTTGCCTGCGGCTGCCGCTGCCGCAAACTGCCGCAGATAACCGCCGCCGCCCCGGATCATTGGCCGATCCTCGATCCACAGCGCGCGCATCGCGCCCGGTTGCGGGCCGCCCGCGACACCTTGGAGCGGCTCGTCCCAGTTCGCGCCGATGGCCAGCGCGTCGCAGACGGTGGCCTGCGCCCAAGTCTCGGCCATGCCATACGCGGTCGAGGAGGCGAGGATCGGACACTTCAACCCCAGCCCGCGCAGATGCGTCCGCAACCGCGCGTAGAAATCACGCTCGCGTTCCGCAAGGAACCGCGTCGCGCGCGCCGTCCAAACCGCCGCCCCGCTGCCGTAGAGCCGCGGCACGCACGCGGTCAGGGGCGGCGCTTGGGGGCCTGCGTGGTCGCGCCAAGCCTTCTCAAGTATGGCCGCATCGCTGTTCGACGCGCTCTCCGGGTAGAGAAAGAGGGAATCGCTGTTGGCGATCTGCACCAGCGCCAGCGCCGGGTGCTCGATGTAGGGTTTGCCCGACGCCGGGTTTTTGCGCAAGAGCCACGCCGCGGCGCGACGCTGGACCATCTCGCGCGACTGCTCGTTGATGAACAAACCCGACCCGATGTGCTCGCCGACCAGAACGAGCTGCGTGTAGATGCCGCGTTGGGCCAGCTTGTCGAAGAACGCATCGAAGTTTGCGATCTGCTCGCTCTCGCCCTGGGCCGCGCTCGCGTCGCCGGGGCCGCCGAGCCGGATGCAGACGAGGTTGACGCCGAATTTCGCCAGCCGGGCCGCCACGGCTCCGGCCTCGTTGCTGTCCGGCACGGCCTCAATCGGCATGGCCACGCCCCAGAATCGCTGCCGGGCGCCGTTGGGCCACGCGAAATGGCCGTCCTTGACCTGCAAGAACCCGCGCTCCCCCGCCGGCGTGTGCAGCAGCGCCGACGCATCCGTGGCGGTGCGTTTGTCGGCGTCGGCGATGGCGCTGTCGTTCCACGGCAGATCGAACCGCAGCCAGTTGCGGCGGGCGGTCTGACGCTCGCCGCCGCCTTCGCCCACGGCAACGTCGGTCAGCGCCGGCAGGACGCACTGCACGGCGAGGTCAAACCGCTGGCCGGCCTGAAGCCGGCCCGCGCCGAGCACCAGCTTCAGTTCAAACTCGGCACCGGCCGGGGAAGGGCGTTGCTCGATCCAAAGCACCTGCGGCCGATCGAAGCGAAGGCTGATTTGCCCGGCGACGCCGCTGCTTGCGGTGACCACCTGCGGCCGCGCGGTGGAGACGCGCTGGCGCACGGTGCCGGTTTGTGCCGGCAGCTTCGTCTCGTGCGCGTCGAGCAGGAGGCGCTTGCCGGCAAATCGTCGCGCCGGCAACAAGAAGGACACGTGCAGGGTTTCGGCCTCAAAATCGCGCAGGACTTGGAACTGATAGGCCAGGCCCAGCGTCTCCCGCGCAACCACACAGGCCTGGCTGTAGGAAGCCAGCGGGGCTTCCTTCGGGCCGAGCCATCCGACAAAGTTCCACCCGCCGTCGGCGCGCTTCTCGGCCGGCCGCGATCGCGCGGTCAGTTGGGTCAAGTCGGTGCCCCCGCCGGCCTGGGTTAGCCCGGCCCACCCGCGACAGTAAAGCTCGCGCCCTTGCCGGACGGTGAAGTAGCCGGCGTTGTCAAACGTCGTCCGCAGCAGCGCCAGGTCCTCGGTCGTCTGGCCGAAGCTTGGAACCGCCGCGCTGAACAACAAGGTTATCGCGAACCGGGCGCGCATGGGGAAAATCTTTTGCCGCGAGCGGCTGAAACGCAAGGCATTTGACAGCCATCGCGCGCGAAACGCTCAGGCTTGATTGGGCGCGTGATTCCGGCCACACTCCGGCCATGACCAACGCCGAGAAAATCCGTCGGGCGCTGCAACGCGACACCATCCTGATGCCGGGCGTCTTTGACGCGCTCACCGCGCGCATCGCCAACCAGGCCGGCTTCGAGGTCATCTTCATCACCGGCTACTCCGTCAGCGCCACGGCGCTCGGCGAACCGGACTTCGGCCTGCTCTCGCTCGGCGACATCACCGAGGCCGCGCGGCGCGTCTGCAAGAATTCCCAGGTGCCCGTCATCGTGGACGCCGACACCGGCTACGGCAACGCCCTCAACGTCCAGCGCACCGTCCGCGAACTGCTCGACGCGGGCGCGGCGGGCATCTTTCTTGAAGACCAGGTCTGGCCGAAGAAGTGCGGCCACATGCGCGGCAAGAAAGTCATCCCCGCCGAGGAACACGCGAACAAGATTCGGGCCGCCAAGGACGCCGCGAAGGAGAGCGGACGCGACATCTTCGTTGTCGCGCGCACCGACGCGCGCCAACCGCTCGGCCTCGACGAGGCCATTGCGCGTTGCCAGCTTTACAAGAAGGCGGGCGCGGACGCGCTGTTTGTCGAAGCGCCGTTGTCGGTGGAGGAGCTTCGCACAATTGGCCGCTCGTTGCCGCCGCCGCTGGTGGCCAACATGATCGAGCGCGGCGTCACGCCCCAT
>JAOACV010000239.1 GCA_026417675.1 Verrucomicrobiia bacterium | reverse complement strand
GGCGTCTGAACCACAGCCGGCGGGGCCGGCGGCGGTGCGGGTTGCGGCTCCGGCTGGCTCTGCGCGGGCGGGGTTGCTTGCGCGACTTGAACGGAAGCAGGTGGCGGTTCTGCCACTGGTGGTCCCGGCGCTGGCGGAGGTGTCGGCAACGGCTCCACAACCGGCGACGCGGGCGGCGGCTGTAAGAAAGCGTCCACGGCCTGCGCGATGCGCTGCCAGCCTGAAAGCAGTCTCGACCGCACGGCGTGCAGGACGCTTCCGACGTCCCGACCGAACGATGGCACGGCCGCTTCCGATTTGGCCGGCGGAGGATTTGTCGCGGCGGATGACGTCGCCGGCGCGGACGGCATCTGCGCAACCGCCGGCAGCACCGTGCCGAGGACGATCATCAGAATCAGCCAGTGCTTTGTCATCGCGTCATCTTGTGCGTGCCGAGAGAAAACCGAAACCTATTTTCGGCACTCTCCAATGGTCCGTTTGGTGAACTGCCAAGAAGCCTTGAGCGAAAAAATCACGGGGTCGGTTGTTGCGGAACCTCCGTGACCGGTGCCGGTGGCCGTTGCTCGGCGCGCATCATCTCCAGATGCAAGCGGGTCGAGCGGGCATTATTCTCAAGGTCCACCAGCAACCGAAGCACCTCGCCGGCCGCATAAGTCAGAATGCCTGTGGCGAACGCTGCAGACAGTCCCAAACCAAGGACTACCAGGCCCTTGATGAATTGCTGGGCGCTCCAAAGCTGATACCTAGCCATCAGCATAAACACCAGTCCGCACAGCGCCAGCGCCACGACAACGCCAACGACCTGAAGCGTCACCGCCGCCGCCCGAAGGCTCTGATAACGCCTAGCCAGCGGAATGGAGACAGGTTGAGCCATGTCGCAGGCCGGGCAGCGCACGATTGTGCCGATCTGCGAGTAACCGACGTTCAGTTTTTGGCTGCAACTCTGGCAGTAGAAGGTCAGTTTCATGGCCGATCAGTTCTCCGGAGGATGCCGCGAAGTCAACGCCACGGTGCGCCGAGGGTCGTTTCCTGTCGCAGATTCCCACGACGGTTTTATACTGGCACGTTTGCCGGGCAAGGTCAATGCGCGCTTCGGAACGATTTTGGACATCGCCCACGGCCTGTCGGTCCCCTGCAAAAGACCTTGCATCCTGAATTCCCGAACTGATACAAGGCATGTCATCGCGCTACTGAACCGGTCATCGTCAACCCAGAATTGAACATCTATGAATCGAACCGACCTTACAGCCCAGTCCACCCGCCGTCAGTTCATCCGGCAAACCAGCGCGTTCGCTGCGGGCGCCAGCGTCCTGCGTGGCAAGCTGCCCGCTGTTCACGCGGCTGACGACCAAACGATTCGCCTCGCCCTCATCGGCTGCGGCAACCGCGGCAGCGGTGCCGTCGCAGACGCCCTCGGAGTCCAAAACTACGGGCCGATCAAGCTCCATGCGATGGCTGATCTGAGGGAAGCCGCCTTGACCAAGGTTCACGACTCGCTCAAGCAGAAGTTCGGCGACAAAATCGCCGTGGCCGACGACCGAAAGTTCCTCGGTTTTGACGCCTACAAGAAGGCGATTGACACGCTACGGCCCGGCGACATCGCCATGTGCACCACACGCGCCTACATTCGGCCCACGCACGTCGAGTATGCCGTCAAGAAAGGCATCAACGTCTTCATGGAGAAACCGTTCGCGTCCGATCCGGGCGGCCTGCACCGCTTGCTCCGCGCTGGCGAGGAAGCGCAGAAGAAGGGCGTAAAGATCGCCGCCGGTCTGCAGTGCCGTCATTCGCCAGCCCGCCAGGCGTTGATCCAGCAAGTCCGTGATGGCGTGCTGGGCGAGATTCCCTTGATCCGCGCCAACCGTCTCGGCGGCGCGAGCTGGCTCACCAATCAGGGCGAAAAGTCCAACAACCTCATGGATCAGCTCCAGTTTGGCCGCATCCATCTCTACTGGATTGGTTCGGGCCACATGGTGGACTATCTGATCCACCAGATAGACGAATGTTGCTGGATCAAGGACGCCTGGCCGGTCTCCGCCGTCGGCATGGCGGGCCGCGTGGCCAACAGCACCGACCGCGGCCAGAACCTCGACAACTACTCCATCGAATACACCTTCGCCGACGGCACGAAGGCGTTTTGCGGGTTCTACCGAATCAACAAGGCCCGCAGCGACTTTGCCACCTACATCCACGGCACCAAGTGCGCCGCGCAGTTCTCCGGCAACGTCCATGCGCCGACCGTGCACCGCTTCAAAGACCAGCGGACCACCCCCGACAACATTGCATGGACGCCCACCCCCGACACGCACAGTCCGTGGCAATACGAATGGAACGACTTTATTACCAGCATCCGCAACGACCTGCCGCACAACGAGTGCAAGCGAGCCGTCTATTCCGACCTGACCACGCTCATGGGCCGGGCCGCCTGCCACACCGGACAGATCGTCACGTGGGACCAAATCATGAACTCCACGTTCCAGTTCTGCGAGAACTACGACGCCCTGAACGAGAACAGCCCGCCGCCGGTAAAGGCTGACGCAAACGGCCAATTCCCCGTGCCGATTCAGGGCCAGTGGCGAGAGGTGTGAATCCGCGGCCGTTGCGAAGTTCCAAGTGAATCGCCTTTTTGCGAACGCGTTCCGGCTGAAAAGCGGGTGAAGCGCGCGATTGCCGTTTTGCTTCCTGCGATTCGGCGACTATCGTCATCGCCGCATGGTTGACCTGAGGAACATCGAAGCGCTCATCCTCGATTGGTCGGGCACGATCGTGGATGACCTGCGCGCCGTGTGGGAAGCAACGAACTACTGCTTCCAGAAGTTCGGCGTCGCGCCAATCTCCAAGGAGAAGTTTCGCGAGGAGTTTTGCCTGCCGTTCATGCCGTTCTATCGGCGCTACCTGCCGACGCAAACGCTGGAGGAAATTGACCGCTACTACTTCGAGAGGTTCAACGCCATCCAAGACGAGGTGGACCTGCTGCCGCACGCGCGGGAGTTCCTTGATTTCGCCCGACAGCGCGGGCTGCGGATGTTCGTGCTCTCGACGATGGACCCTGTGGTCTTCGAACGGCTCTGCGCGCGGACGGGGATCAATCACTTCTACGAAGGCGCCTACGTCGGCATTATGGACAAGACGGAGGAAATTCATCGGATTCTTCAGAGCCACCGCCTTGATCCGACCCGCACACTCTACGTCGGCGACATGGTGCATGACGTGGAGACCGCCCGCCACGGCGGGGTCAAGTCCTGTGCGGTGCTTACCGGATTCGATACCTTGGAGAAACTGCGCCCTGCCCATCCCGATCTGATCGTCGAACATCTCGGCGAGCTGCGGCGGCTGTTCGAGCAGGCTTGAAGATTTTCGTTGGCTTTCGCCGACGGATGCTTCTAAGCTTCCGCGCGACGAAAATCACGCATCTCTTGCTGGAAGCGTATGCTTGTATCACGTGAAGTCAGACCCGGTGCCGCGCCTGTCGAGGTGTTTGAAGACAGCATTGTCATCAAAGACCTCGAAGTATGGTGTCACGTCGGCGTCACCAACGAGGAACGCGCGCAGCGGCAGAAGCTGCTCGTGACCCTGGAGATGAACCGCGACCTTAGCATGGCCGCGCGGACCGACCAGCTCGTGCACACCATTGATTACCAGCGCGTGTGTGAAAAGGTCAAACAGCTCGTCCTGGAGAAAAGCTGGCGGCTGATTGAAGCGATGGCCGGCGACATCATCCAATGCGTCCATTCCAACTTCCGCCTGACCCACGTGTCGGTTGAAATCCGCAAGTTCGTCCTGCCCGACACCGCCTATGTCGCGGTGCATCTCGCGCGACGGCGGCCGTAACCAAGCTCTCGCCTCCTCCATGAGTTTCAGCAGCGATTACCTGAATGATTTGCGCGAAGTCCTCGCGCGTCTCGACAGCCACGCCATTGAACAAGGCATCGCGATGCTCCGCGAGGCCCGCGACCGCGACCGGCGCGTTTTTGTCATCGGCAACGGCGGCTCGGCCGCTATTGCCAGCCAGATGGTCGTGGACATCGGCAAAGGCGCCTCGCTCGACCGGCCCAAGCGGTTCAAGATCGTCACGCTCACCGACTCGGTCCCGTGGATCACCGCGCTGGCCAACGACATCAGCTACGACGTGGTGTTCCTCGAGCAACTGAAGAACTTCGCCGAGCGCGGCGACGTGGTCATCGGCATGAGCTGCTCCGGCACCAGCAGGAACGTCGTCCTGGCGATGCAATGGGCGCGCCAAAACGGCCTCCGCACCCTCGGCCTCGGCAAGGATGGCGCCACGCCGTTGCGCGCCGCCAGCGACTTGTTTGTGCCCATCCCTAGCATCCACTACGGACGGCTGGAAGACTGCTTCTTCATCATCACCCACATCCTCTGCTACGCGTTCATGGAGAACCCGAAGCTGTAGGACCGATCCTGCTGTCGGTCTGTCAGGCATTCGGTTTGAACACGGAGGTAGGCTCCGCAGTCTAACTGCCGGATTATGCAGATTCCGGTGACAGTTCAGCGTTCGGTGACCGTGCGAATCCCTGTGCGGATTGGCCTGCGCCCCGCGCGTGTATGGCAACGCCGCCCGCTGGACCGCCGGTGGACAACGGCTCCGTTGGTCGCGCTCCGGCTCGCGCCGTGTCCCAACCGGCCGCGCTAGCTTTTGCTTCCAAACGCCCAGCCCGTTCTTTATGGTCTGCGGTGGACGATGACCGCGAATCCGGAATCCCCCCTGCTGGAGATGCGCAACATCTCCAAGGACTATGGCGTCGTGCGCGTGCTGCGCGGCGTCCACTTCAATCTCCGCGCCGGCGAGGTTCACGCCCTCTGCGGCGAAAACGGCGCCGGCAAGTCCACGCTCATCAAGATCCTCGGCGGCGCCGTCTGCCGCAGCGCCGGCGACATTTTCCTCAACGGACGGCCCGTCGCCATTGCTCGACCGCACGACGCGCGAGCCTTGGGGATCAGCGTCATACATCAGGAATTCAACCTGGTGCCAACCTTAAGCGCCGAGGAAAACGTCTTCCTCGGTCGTTTCCCGAGCCGTCTCGGCTTCGTGAGGTTCGCCGAAATGCGCGAGCGCGCCGCCGCTGTGTTCCACTCGCTGAACCTCGACGTGCCGATGGGCGTGCCGGTCAGCCGTTTCAGCGTGGCCCAACAACAG
>JAOACV010000238.1 GCA_026417675.1 Verrucomicrobiia bacterium | reverse complement strand
CAGTTTATTCGCCGCCCGCTGCGCGGCCTCCGCGCCGACCTTCTATGTCGCCACGGATGGCAGCGACCAGTGGTCAGGCAGGCTGCCCGCGCCGAACAAGCAGAAGACTGACGGGCCGTTCGCGACCCTCAGCCGCGCCCGCGACGCCGTGCGCGCGCTGAAGGCGGCCGGTGAGGCGAAACAGCCGATCACGGTGCGGATTGCCGGCGGAAGCTATCGGCTGGCGGAGCCGCTCGTTTTCACCCCGGCGGACTCCGGATCGGAGAAGTGCCCGATCATCTATGAAGCCGCGCCGGGCGAACGGCCGATCCTGAGCGGCGGGCGCGTCATCACGGGCTGGATGCGGGCCGAAGGCAGGCTGTGGAAAGCGCAACTGCCCGATGTCGCGAGCGGCAAATGGTTCTTCAACCAACTCTTCGTCAACGACCAGCGCCGGCGGCCCGCGACCATTCCGAACGACGGCTACTTGCGCACGCAGGGGCCGCTGGCCGCTTACACGAGAGACCGCAAGGCGAATCAGGGCAACCGCGAGATTCGCATCGGCTTCAAGTTCAAACCCGGCGACCTCAGCAGCGCGTGGCGCAATCCTGACGACATCCGCTTGTTCCTCTATCATTCGTGGACTGCGTCGCTGCACTGGCTCGAACGGGTGGACGAATCGAGCGGCACGGTGCGCTTCACCAATCCATGCGGCTGGCCTGTCGGCTGGTGGGAAAATCACCAACGCTATCGCCTCGAACACGTGCGCGAAGGACTCGACGCGCCGGGCGAATGGTATCTGGACCGCAAGAGCGGCACGCTCGAATACTACCCGATGCCCGGCGAGAAGTTGGGCAAGACCGAAGTCGTGGCGCCGGTGCTGTCGCGGCTGNTGACCATCGAAGGCCAGTGGGAAAAGAACGAGCTGGTCCACGACATCATCCTGCGCGGCCTTTCGTTCCAGCACGCCGACTGGAACCTCGCCGACAAAACCCAGCCCGCCGACGGTCAGGCGGCCGCGTTCCTCGACGCGGCGGTGCAGGCGCGGGGCGCGTTGCGTGTGAGTTTCGAGAACTGCGAAATCGCGCACGTGGGGACCTACGGCCTGTGGTTGGAATCCGGTTGCAAGAGCAACCGCGTCGTCCATTGCGAGCTTCACGACCTCGGCGCAGGCGGCGTGCGCATCGGCGAAACGACGCGGCAGCGGACCGCCGCGAAGAGCAGCGTCGTCACGGGCGCGGCGGTGCCGGAACTGACGATGGATGGCAGCGGACCGCGCGATACCGCACACAACGTCGTGGACAACAACTTCATTCACGATGCCGGCCATGTGTTCCCTGCGGGCGTGGGCGTCTTCATCGGCCACAGCGCGTTCAACGAAGTCACGCACAACGAGATCTGCGACCTGTTTTACTCCCCCGTGTCGGTCGGCTGGGTGTGGGGCTTCGGCCAGAGCGCCGCGCACCACAATCGCATCACGGACAATCATCTTCATCACTATGGTTGGGGCGTGTTGAGCGACATGGGCGGCGTGTATACGCTTGGCCCGTCGCCGGGCACGGTCGTCGCGCGCAACCATGTGCATCACGCCTGCTCCTACAGCTACGGCGGCTGGGGCCTTTACACCGACGAAGGTTCCTCCGACATCGTGCTGGAGAGCAACATCGTCCATGACACCAAGACCGGCGGGTTCCATCAGCACTACGGCGCCAACAACATCGTCCGCAACAACATCTTCGCCTTCTCGCGCGAGGCGCAAGTCCAGCGGTCGCGCGAGGACGTGAAAAACTCGCTGAGCTTCACGCGCAACATCGTCTATTGCGACAACGACCAGGTGCTGACGCGCGTCTGGAAGAATGGCGACTACGTCGTCAACTCCAACCTCTATTGGACGATCGGGAAATCCGCGCCGCTCTTCGGCGGGCGCGAGTGGGACGAATGGCGCGCCACCAGCGGCCAGGACAGGGATTCATTGCTGGCCGATCCATTGTTCGTCAACCCCGCCCGTCGTGACTTTCGGCTGAGGAAGAACTCGCCTGCCTTCAAGGTCGGTTTTCAACCGATTGACCTCAAGGGCATCGGCCTTTACGGCGAGCGGGAATGGATCAACAAACCCAAACAGATCCAACGGGCCGCGTTCGTCCTGCCACCCACCGCCGCGCCAAGGGTTCCGGGCGTCGAGGACGATTTCGAGCAGACGCCCGTCGGCGAGAAACCGAAGCAAGCCCAGATCACCGGCGAGGACGGCGGCGCGTCTTGTCGCGTGACGAGCGAGACCGCCGCGAGCGGCAAACACTCGCTAAAGTTCACCGACGCGCCGGACCTCGCCCAAGTCTATCACCCGCATCTCTTTTACCAGCCGCATTTCACGCGCGGCAAGGTCCGTGTCTCCCTTGACCTGCGCGTCGAACCGGGCGCGGTCGTGTGGATGGAGTGCCGCGACGGCACGAGCAAAGGCTACCGCGTTGGCCCCAGCGTCCGTGTGGATGGCAGCGGTCAGCTCAGCGCGGGCAAAATGCGGCTGCTGGACGTCCCGCAGGGCAAGTGGTTTCACATCGAGATGATTTTCGGCGTCGGGAAGAACGCCACTGGCGCCTACAATCTGGCGGTGACCCTGCCGGGCCGGAAACCCCGGACATTTCCCGGCCTGCCGTTCGGCCATAACGAGTTCGACCGCCTCCAATGGTTCGGTTTCATGAGTATGGCCAACGCGTCAGCGGTCTATTACCTCGACAACGTGAAGATCGCGCCAGTGAAGTGAGATCGCATGTCAGAGAAACGTGTCTGGCCTGAGGGTGTGCGGCACTATGCGCGCTCCCTGGCGTCACCGTCCCGTCTTCCGCGCCAGAACGGCTTGCGCATGGCGGGCGTCGTGGCCGTGGAGGTCTTGGTCGAACTCCTTCAGCGTCTTCTCGCCGAGACCGTCGTGATCGCCGCAACGGTAGAGGGCGCGGGCGAGATAAAGCTCTCGCAATGCCAGTTCGCGCGACATGTCTTCGACGCCGCGCGGCTCGGTGCGCTCCACGGCGGTCTGGATGGAGGTCACGGCGCGTCCGCCGATGCCGGGTTTCCGCAACAACTCAGCCAGCGGCTTTGCGGCGGCCCTGTCACCGAGCGTTTCGAGCGCGATGGCGACGGCGCGGAAATGGGAAAACTCGGATTCCGCTCCGAGCTGGGTGACCTTCTCGACAATCGGCTGGAGCGCGAGCGGCGACTTGGTGCGGCCCAGCGCGATGATAAGGCTGTCGAGCGGGCTGAGGCTGGCGCCGAACTGGCCCATGCCTTTGAACCGCCAGCCGGCGTCCCACGGCGTCGCCGCAACGGCTTTGGCCAGTGTCTCGGCCCCGGTAGAATCGCCCATCATGCCGAGGATGTGGGCATAAACGAGCTTGTCCTTGTCGGCAGCGGCCCTTGCGAACGCTTCGCGCAGCAACGGCCGGGCGGTCTCAAACTGCGCGAGCAACACCTCCAGCTTGTCGTAATTGTTGACGACTGCGGCGACCGCTTCGACGACCTTTTCTTTCGGCAATGGGAAGCTGTCTTTGTCGGTGAGCACGCTCTCCGGCAGGTTGCCCTTCTCAACCAGATGTCGTTGCAGGGCTTTGATGTCCACCTTGCGGACCGAGCCGCCTTTTTTCGCCGCCATCGCCGCAGCGACCCCGGCCGCGTAGCCCTGGTTTTGCACGTCGGGCTGCATGCGGATGATCGGAATGGCGTCTCGATGGGCGCTGACGCCAAGGCCGGTGACCAAAAGGCCGTCCAGCCCGCGAGGCAACAGGCAGCGATACGGCACCCCAATGATCAAGTCCTCGCGGTGCGGCGGGCGCAGCATGAAAACCGGATGCACGATGTAGCCGTGCGAGTCGAAGTTGCTTTTGGAGACCACGACGACATCGGGGAACGTGCGGCCCAGCATGATGTCGAGCGGCGACAGCGTAAAGTCGCCAACGATCTGCCGGCGCTCGCGCGTGTCAATGAGCTGGCCGAGGTCGTAGGCGTTCTTGAACTTCACCTTCGCGGTGACCAGCACGCGCCAGATGTCAAAGATGTCGGTGTCATCCACGAACGCGTAGTCGGTGTTGGTGTATTTCTGGCCCAGCTCGCGCTGCGGCAGGCCGGTGCCCTGCACGGCGATGTCGGTGTCGTCGGTGTAACGGCACGTCGCGCCCGCCGCAGCGGCAATGTCGGCGTTGCCGGTCGAGTCCACCACCGCCTTGGCAAGCACCACACCCGGCCCTTGCGCCGTGGCGACGATGACGCCTTTGACACGGTCCTTTTCCACCACCGCGCCCGCGCCGAACGCGCCAAACCAGATGTCCACGCCGGCCTTGCGCATCTCGCGGCGATACCACTCGCTCTTGTGTTCCGGGTTCCAACTGCGGCCTTTGGTGCGTGGATCGGACGGGCTGAGCAAGGCCAGTCCGTTGTCAACCTCCTGGGTGAACCCGACACGGTTGCCGTGGTAGTAGCTGCTTATGTAGCCGGTTGTGCCGACGCCGCCGAGGCCGTGCAGGTATTCCAGTAACAACGTCTTCGCCCCCTGACGCCCCGCGCCGATGGCCGCTGGCGCGCCGCCGGTGCCGCCGCCGACCACAACGACGTCGTATTCGCCCAGCACGGGCAAACTGCGCGGGTCCGCGGGCACCGTGACTGGGCTGGTGCGACCGCTCACCATGGCGTCGGCGACGCGCGCCTCGGCTTTGCCCGCGCCCTTTGGCGCCACGCCCGTCGCACGGACACCTTGGGGCTTCGGCAGGCTTTGGGCGAGGGCGGCGGCTGCTGCGCCGACCCGAGCGCCAACAGCCATTGTGTTGACCGGCCGCAGGAATTGTTCGGCCGCCTCGCGCGAGAGGTCGGCGCAGCCGTTCAGCGCGAATAATCGCTCAACGCCGGCGGGCTGCAGGCTTCCCAACGGCAGCGCGTCCGCGCCCGGCCACGCGCCGTTGAACGGCGTCTTGGCGCGAAACGAGTCGGGCGGCACTTGGAAGAGCGTCTCCGAGGCGTCCACCACATTCGTCGTCCACGTCCAGTCGCGGGCGAGCTGCTCGGCCTCCTGCCGGGACTGCTCGGCAGTCTTGGGCGCTGCCGCCCGCTCGGCGAGCTGGCGGTCGCGCTCCCGCTTGGCCGCTTCCAGGTCGCCCGACAGGTCGAGGATGCCCCGGTCGATCTGGCGGCCTTGCC
>JAOACV010000237.1 GCA_026417675.1 Verrucomicrobiia bacterium | reverse complement strand
GCTTGATGCAGTCCGGGTTGTGCGCCGAGACGCCGGCGAGCACGCCCGCGTCGTGCACGGCTTTCACATAGTCGTGGACCTGCCCCGCCTTGCCTTCAGCGAAAAGCCGGTCAGTCGCGCCGCCGTGGTGCACCATCGCAATCGGCTGCGTCCGCTCAACCGCGTCCTTGATTTTCTCGCGCTGCGAGTGGAGACAAATGAACGTCATCTTGCTGCCGCGCTCGCGCAACGGCTGGAGGTAGGGCAGCGCCTTGTCGGGATCGGCAAACTGATGGGTCGTGATGCCCGCCCGTTCGCAGTTCAGCAAAAACTCCGTCGTGCGCTCCGGGGTGAAGTAGTTCTTCATCTGCTGATCGGCGTGCCGGCCGGAGTAGGAGTAGCCGAGGATCGGATTCGAACCTGCGATAAGGCGGCTGACGCGGTGCTTGCCGAGTTGGATCATCGGCATCGGTGCCGGCTCGGCCGCCGTGGTTGATTTCGGATCCAACGCCGCAGCCGCAGCTATGGCGGCGATTTGCGCCAGGAATCCGCGACGATCAGTCATGTTGCTCTCTTGGCCGACGGCTGGTTTCGTTTTCATTGTGTGTCTCCTGAGCCGGAGTCTCTCAGATTTGCCGCCCCGACGCAATCACGGTCGTGATCGCGTGTCTGTGTCCCGCGGCGGCGCGTGCGTCCAATCCGTCCACGCCATGTTCTTGCCGGGGCGCGCGGGGCTGACGGCGGGGAAGCTCGTGCCGCAGGCGCGGTTGACGACCCAGATCGTCCAGCAATCGTCGCCGTCGGCCCACCAGCCGTCCTTTGGATACCGCCGGCTCAAGTCAAACAAAAATTGCACCGCGCGCCGCAACGCCTAGTCGCCCCAACTCCACGCATCATAGCCCTGCCGGCGCAGCACTTCGGCCATCACCACCGCGCCTTCGAGCGCCCCCCACGGATAGTTGGTGCGCCCCAGGGGAAACCGGAAGCTGCCGCCGCGCCGCATGTCGTCGGGAATGACGCCGTCTATGGACTGGCCTCGCCGCGTCGCGCCGCGGGGATTGATGCCGAGCGGGCGCGACGGGTCGGCGTGCCAACTGAGGTCTTTGCCGAACTGGAAGCCGGCATACGCCTCGCGCTCGCCGAGCCAGCCGCGAAAGACGTGCGCCGTCCGATCCAGTTCCGCGCGGTCGCCGAGGTAGGCCGCCACCGCCGCGCGACTCGCGCCGGCATGCGTGCCCCAGTTGTTCGGCCGTTGCTCGTGCGTAGAGCGCAGCGTCTTGCCAACGAGCTTCTCGTCGAGACAACGACGCAGCCATTCGGAGAACCTGCGGTTTTCCTCCGGCTCCAGCCCCACGAGATCCGCCGCGATGACGTAAGCGGCCAGTTCACGGCCAAGCGCCAGCGTCCGGCCGCCGCGCTCGGTGCCGATGGCGGCGAGACATTGCCGGCGGACCTCGGCGCGGAATCGTTCCCCGCCCGCGCGCGCAAACACCAGCGCCTGAGCCAGCACCAGCACGTTGTTGCGCTGGTCTTGGTCGCTGAGGCGTGGCCGGCCTGCGGGCTTCTCCGCGTGCGCCTTCAGTTGCTCCCAAGCCGGCCCTGTCATCGGCATCGCGGCCAGCTCGGCGCGCGAAATCCAGACTCCGCGCCGGGCGGCGTCTTCGGCGCGAGCCAAAGTAAAGACGGTGAGCAAGCCGACGCCCGTCCGCCAGAGGTGTCGCGCGAAGCCGCAGGATTGCATGAGTGCAGATTACGTCTCACGCACCCGTCGTGCAATCTTCGGAAAGCGCCGGGGACCTGTTCGCCGGCAGACGCGCTTTGCTCCACCCGGGCCGAAGGCGTCGTTGGATTCCCGCTACAAGGACGCCCCGACTGTCAGCCCGCGCTGATGTGCCACTCCGCTAGGCAGGGGTCGCCATCGCATTGGGTGGATCGCGTTCTCCGAACGCGATTCTCCGGCAGGCTCAACAACGCCCGGCGAACGTGGAGGTCGTCCAAGCCGCCGAAGGCGTCGGTCATCGGGTGGATGGCGACCGGCTCGCCAATCTGGCTGTGACTGTCTCGGGTCACGAACCCGGCGACCAGTCGAGGTTGCCGTAGTTGGAGTTCACCAACAATCGGGAGACGCGGAATTTGCCACTGGGGATCGAGCTTGATTTGCGATACAGACCGGGGATCCGGAGGAGCCGCTGTCGCCGGACCACGATTTTTGCCAAGAACTCTCATCCCATCCGCCGCAGGGATTCGAGCAGTTCCTTGGCCCGTCGCATGGCCCGCGCGCGGTGGCTGATCTGGTTTTTCGCCTCCTCGCCCAGTTCCGCGAACGTCTGCTCATGGCCGTCCGGGACAAACAGCGGGTCGTAGCCGAAACCGCCCCGCCCGCGTGGCGCGAACAAAATGCGGCCTTCGCATGCGCCCGGACACAACGCGACGGTGTAGAGGCCGTGCGACTCCCACGGCACGCCGACGTCACGAGCCGCGGCCATCAAATGCCTTGCAGTGAGGCCGGCGACGGCAATGACGCACAGGAACCGCGCCCTGCGTTTCTCCGCGGGCACTGCCGCCAGCTCACGCAAAAGTTTCTCGTTGTTCTGCTGATCGGTGGGGCGCGGGGTGTCAAGCTCCTGCGCGTAACGCGCCGACAACACGCCCGGAGCGCCGCCGAGCGCGTCCACCGCCAGCCCGGAGTCATCGGCCAATACCAGCATGCGGCCCGCGACCAGTCCGGCGGCATGAAGCGCCTTCTTGGCGGCGTTGCCCGCGAAGGTCGGCTGGTCTTCCACGACGTCGCCGGCCGCCGCGATGTCCGCAAGACCGAGCACGTCGTAGCCTTCGCCGAGCAGCGCGCGAAGCTCGGCGATCTTGTGCCGGTTGCGTGTGGCTAGGAGCAGTTGCATGGCACAGGAACTCGCAGACCGGCGGCGGCGAAGCAATCCCAAAAAATGCACGACTCGCGTGGCGTCCGCGGGCGAAAGTTGCTTGTGATGCCTCTCCGCGGCTGGCAGGCTGGCGCAAGACCGAGAAACCACGGCGCCCAAAAAAGCATCGTCTCATGCACAGCCAATCTAAAAAAGGCTGGACCTTGAAATCCCTGATCCTGGTCATCGCACTGACATGGATCGCGGCCGGCTGGACAGCCACGAGCAGCAGCGCATCCTTGCCGCAGGAAGACGCGGCGCGCATTCTTACCGCAGCGGGGGTCAGCGGCGGCCTGATTGTTCACGTCGGTTGCGGTGACGGCAGGCTGACGGCGGCGCTCCGGGCCAGCGACAGCTTCATCGTCCACGGTCTCGACACCGACGCGAAGAACGTCGCCGCGGCGCGCCAGCACATTCAGTCGCTCGGCCTTTACGGCAAGGTGTCGGTCGAGCACTGGAACGGCCAGCGGCTGCCTTACGTGGACAACTTCGTGAACCTGCTCGTGGTCAGCGGCGAGTGCCGCGTGGCCAACGATGAGTTGCTGCGCGTGCTCGCCCCGAATGGCGTGGTCGTCGCGCAGCACGCATCACGCATTACGCTCCGCAAGCCGTGGCCCAGGGAAATTGATGAATGGACCCACTATCTCCACGGCCCGGACAACAACGCCGTTGCCAACGACAGCGTCGTCGGGCCGCCGGCGCACTATCAGTGGATCGGCTCGCCGGATTATCTGCGCCACCACGACCACCTTTCCGGCCTGAGCGCGATGGTTTCTGCGAAAGGGCGGCTCTTCTACATCATGGACCTCGGCCCGCGCTGGTCGGTGCTGATGCCGCCGAAGTGGACGCTGGCGGCGCGCGACGCGTTCAACGGCACGATTCTCTGGCAGCGGCCCATCGAACGCTGGCACCCGCACCTGTGGGGTTTGAAGCACGGCCCCGCGCAAATCATGCGGCGGCTTGTGGCTGTGGGCGACACGGTCTATGTCACGCTCGGCTACGGCGAGCCGGTGTCGGCGCTCGACGCGGCCACGGGCAAGACGCTGCGGACGTTTGTGGAGACCAAAGATGCGGAGGAGTTTGTTGTCGCCGACGGGACGCTTTACGCGCTGGTGAATCCCGAAGGCGATATTTACCGGGCGATTCCAAGGGATTCTGTCGAATCCATCCGCGCGGCGACGCGGACCTGGAACTGGGACGAGAAACCGCGCCGCGTCGTGGCAGTTGAAGCCGCCACCGGCAGGATGCTCTGGAGCAAATCGTCGGTCGTCGCGCCCGGCACGCTCGCGTCGGCGGGCGGGCGCGTGTATCTGCACGACGGCGAGAAAGTCGTCTGCCTCGACGCGCGCGACGGCAGGGACGTGTGGGCCTCCAACCCGTGCCCCGCTGGAAACCGATGCACGTCCTGTTCAACCCGACGCTGGTCGTCCATCGCGATGTGGTGTTGTTTGCGGGCGGGGAGAATCTCGACCCGCAACGCGGCGGCAAAGACACGATGACGGCGTTTTCGGCGAAGACCGGCGAGACGCTCTGGACGGCCCCGCATCCGCCCTCGGGCTACGCGTCGTCGGAGGATTTGTTTGTCATCAACGGCCTGGTCTGGTGCGGCGTCACCAGCAGCCCGCGCGACAGCGGCGTGTTCACAGGCCGCGATCTGAGAACCGGCAAGGTGAAGGCCGAGTTTCCGCCTGACGACTGGAGACACATGCCGCATCATCGCTGCTACCGCTCGAAGGCGACATGCAACTTCATCCTCACCTCGCGCACGGGCATCGAATTTGTGGACCTGTCCGCGAAACACTGGACGGCCAATCACTGGGTGCGCGGCTCCTGCAACTACGGCATCCTGCCGGCCAACGGCCTCGTGTATGCCGGCCCGCATTCGTGCGCGTGCTATCTGCTGGCGAAACTCAACGGCATGAACGCGCTGGCGCCGGCTCGCAGCGCGCCGCGCGAGGCGTTGAACGCGGAGCGTCTGCAACGCGGCCCCGCGTTCGGGGAAATCCGAAATCTGAAACCTGAAATCCAAAATCCGGACGACTGGCCGACCTATCGCGGCAACGCGGCGCGCGGCGGCGTCTCCAAGACAAAGGCGCCCGTTGAGTTGAAACGGGCCTGGCAAACGTTCCTGGGCGGCAGGCTCAGCGCGCCGACGGTCGCCGGCGGCAGGCTGTTCGTCGCGGCGATTGACGCGCACGCCGTTCACGCCCTCGACGCGAACACCGGCGCCAAAATCTGGGTCAAGTCCAGATTTTCCTGTAAAATGGGCGAGTGGGTGCAGGCA
>JAOACV010000236.1 GCA_026417675.1 Verrucomicrobiia bacterium | reverse complement strand
GTGGCAAATCAGTTTCACGCGCGCGCCGCGGCCACGGTGGACGAATTGCTCCGCGGCGACATCGAGGCCGTCTATATTGCCTCGCCGCCCGCGGCGCACCGCGAGCAGGCCATCGCGTGCGCGAAAGCCGGCAAACACGTGTTAAGCGAGAAACCTCTCGGCATGACCGTCGCGGACGCCGAGGCGATGATCGGCGCCTGCCGCAATGCCGGCGTGTGGCTCGGCGTGGCGTTCATGATGCGCTTCGTGGCCCAACATCAGGCCGCGCTCCGAATCATTCGCGAGGGCCGGCTCGGCAAGCCAGTGTTTGGCCGCGCCCAACTCTCCTGTTGGTATCCCCCAATCCCAGGCGCGTGGCGGCAGGACCCGCAGACGGGCGGTGGTGGCGCGCTGATGGACATGGGCGGCCATTGCATGGACCTGCTGGAGATGTTCTTCGGGCCGGTGCGCGCTGTGAGTTGTTTCATCGGCCGCACCGTTCACGGTTATGCCGCCGAAGACAGCGCCGTGGCGTCGTTGGTATTCCAGAACGGCGCGCTGGGCGTGGTGGACACCTTTTTCTGCGTGCCCGACGAGGCCAGCCAGAACCGGTTGGAACTCTACGGCTCGATGGGAAGCATCCTCGCCAGGAACACCCTCGGCCAGGGCGCCGCCGGCGAGATGCTCGCCTGCTTCGGAAGAGAGGCTGCCGGTTACGACGCGCAACAATCCCGCGCCGCCAGCAGCGGGGCCGTTCCGATCAATCCCGTTCCGGTCAATCCCTATCGCGCCGAGATCGAGGAGTTCAGCCAGGCCATCCTCGAAGACCGCGAGCCGGCGATCAACGCCGACATCGGTCTTCAGAGCCAGCGCGTGCTGTCCGCGTGTTACGAGTCGGCGCGCAGTGGAAGGGTTGTCGAATTGGCGCTCGCGTGATCCGGCGCGGGACCCGCGCCGCCGGGGCCGACCTCCCGCAGCCCCATCATCGTTCTTCACGAACTGCGTGCATTCTTATTGACGGTCGTGTTCGAAACGAACATAATTAAACAGTATCAAACATTTCTCGTGAAACATGCAGCCGCGTCATCAGGCGATCCTTGATTGGTTGAGAGCCCGGGGCCATTGCGGCGTGGACTTTCTCGCGCGCCGGCTCGGCGTCAGCGAAATGACCATCCGTCGCGACCTGCAGGCGCTGGAGGCGGAGGGGCGGGTGGTGCGCACCCACGGCGGCGCGACGCTGGCCGAGCGCGTGACGTTTGAGTTCAGCTTCCTGCAGCGCACGCAGGTCAACCAGGCCGCCAAGCGGGCCATCGCTGCCGCGGCAGTCCGCGAGATTGGCAGGGCGCGCACGCTCATGCTCGATTCGGGCACCACCACGCTGGCGTTGGCGGAGTTGCTCAAGGCGCGTGAAGGGCTGACGGTCATCACCACCTCGCTGCCCATCGCCTCGACGCTGCAATTCAGTCCGGGCATCGAATTGTTGTTGCTTGGCGGGCTGTTGCGACGCGACGCGCCGGACCTCGGTGGCGCGTTGACGGAAGCGAATCTGGAGAACCTGCGCGCGGACGTGGCGTTCATCGGCGCCGACGCGATTGATGCCAAGGGCGGCGTCTATAACAACGCGCTGCCGGTCGGCCGCATGTTGCGGAAGATGGCCGACAGCGCCGCGCACGTGTTTGTGCTCGCCGACAGTTCCAAGCTCGGCAAGGCGGGTTTGATGCGGTTCGGGCAACTCAACAAATGGACCGCGCTGATCACCGACGAGCACGCCGACAGGTCTCAACTCAGATCGCTCAAAGCCGCGGGCGCCACGGTGATCTTGGCGCCGATCAAACCGGAGAAGAAACCATGACGACGAAGACGACCCCCAACTGGGCACATGTGGATCTCAAAGCCATTCCCGACATCAAGGTGCCGCCGCCGGGACCGCAATCGCAGCACTGGCACGACCGTTGCACCAAGCTCTTCAAGGGCCTTTCCAGCCAGGTGAAGCTGTTCCCTGTGACGTTTGAGAGCGGCTACGGCTGTGTGCTGACCGATGTGGACGGCAACCGCTACATAGATTTCTCTTCGGGCATCTACGTGACCACGCTGGGCCATTGTCATCCAAAGATCAGCGAGGCGGTCGCCAAATACGCGCGGCAGTTGATGAACGCGCACGATTTCACCACGCCGATCAAGACGCTGTTGCTGGAAAAACTCGCGCGGGTGTTGCCCGGCGACCTCAACGGATTCCAGTTCTACGACTGCGGCACGGCGGCCGTTGAGGCTGGCATGCGGGTGTTGCGCGCCGCCAGCGGCAAGAACGAAATGATCTCCTGCTTTTACGATTTCCACGGCAAGACCTACGGCGCAGTGTCGCTGGCGGAGATTCGCTCGCCGGTCTATGGCCGCGTGCGCGCGCCGGGCATGCACATGGTGCCGCGGCCCAACCCGTATCGGCCGCTGTGGACCAAGGCGGACGGGACGATTGACACGGACAAGTATCTGGAGTTCTACGGCGAATACATTGACCGCGCGACGGTCAACGACGTCGCCGGTTTCGTGCTCGAACCGATTCAGGGTTGGGGCGGCTCGGTGATGCCGCCGGACGATTTCTTTCCGAAGCTGCGCCGGTTTTGCGACGCGCGGAACATCCTGCTCATGGCCGATGAGGTGCTCACAAGCTGGGCGCGCACGGGCAAGTGGCTCTGCATGGAGCATTGGGGCGTCGTGCCCGACGTCGTCTCCATCGGCAAAGGCTTCGGCAACGGTTTCCCCGTCACCTGCGTCGCTGTGCGCGAGCCGTTCAAGGAGTCATTCGAGAAGATCAGCGCCTCGTCGTCCTACGGCGGCAACCCGATGGCCTGCGCGGCGGCGCTGGCTTCCACCGAGGTCATCGAGGAGGAGAATCTGCTGGCCCGTTCGCTGCATCTTGGCGAGCTGGCGATGAAACGCATGAAGAAGATGATGGCCGAGCACCGCATCATCGGCGACGTGCGCGCCAAGGGCTGTCTGATGGGCATCGAGCTGGTGAAGGATCGCAAGACGAAGGAGCCGTTCGACGAGGCGGGCAAGCGGGTCTATCAGAAGGCGTTTCGTAAAGGCCTCGCGTGGATTCCCGCGGGCCACATCCTGCGGATGAGTCCGGCGGTCGTGATGGAGGACGAGGTGTTGCTCAAGGGGCTTGACATCATTGACGAAGCCATCGGCGAAACGGCGCAAGAACTCGGTTACTGAGGGAGCGCGAGCATGAAAACGATCCGCTACGGCATCATCGGCTGTGGATTGATGGGACGCGAACTGGCGAGCGCCATGGCGCGCTGGTGTCATCTCGCAGACATGGACGTGCGCGCCGAGTTGATCGCGGTGTGCGACCGGATTGACGCGGCGCGGCAATGGTTTGTGGAGCGCATGCCGTCGGTTCGGCAGTCCACGGCGGACTATCGCGAATTGCTGGCCAACCCGGACGTGGAGGCGGTCTATTGCGCCGTGCCGCACAATCTGCACCGGGAGTTTTATTGCGCCATCATTCGCGCGGGCAAACATCTGCTGGGCGAGAAACCCTTCGGCATGGACAAGCACGCCAATGACGCCATCACGGCCTGCGCCGCGCAGCATCCGCGCCAGCTTGTGCGCTGCTCCTCGGAGATGCCGTTCTATCCCGCGGTCCAGCGCATCTTCGCAATGATCGAGTCCGGCGCCTTCGGCCAGATCATCGAGGTCAACACCGGCTTCCTGCACTCCAGCGACCTGGACCCAAACAAGCCGATCAACTGGAAGCGCATGGTGGAGGTCAACGGCGAATACGGCGTGATGGGCGACCTCGGCATGCACGCCTGTCACGTGCCGTTCCGCGCCGGCTGGATCCCGCGTAACGTCCGCGCTGTGCTCTCCGACGTCATCAAGGAACGCCCTGACGGCAAAGGCGGCCGCGTCCCCTGCCGCACATGGGACAACGCCACGCTGCTGTGCGAGACGACCGACCCTCGCGGCGGCGAACCGTTCCCGTGGACGATCAAGCTCCAGCGCATCGCCCCCGGCGAGAAAAACACGTGGTATGTCGAAATCAAAGGCACCAAAGCCTGCGCTCGGTTCTCGACCAAGAACCCGAAGCTGCTGGAAACCCTCCACTACACCGGCGGCGAGCAATGCTGGCAGCAAACCGACGTGGGCTACGAGCCGGCGTTCAAGGCGATCACCGGCGGCATCTTCGAGTTTGGTTTCTCCGACGCCTGCCAGCAAATGCTCGCCGCGTTCACCTACGAACTCGCCCACGGTCAGCCGCTACGCCCCGCCGCCGGCTGCGTTACGCCCGAAGAAGCCGCGCTCAGCCACAGGTTGTTCACCGCGGCGTTGGAGTCGCATAGCAAGCAAGCAACAGCGGCTGTGTAATCATGGACCAACTCGACAATGGAACCTCGCCATGCCGGCAGTCGAACCGCTTGTGCTCGACTTTGGACTCGGAGAGTTCGACAAGACCGGACCGATCGAATATTGGGTCGCCAACGAAGAAGCGGCCGGCTATTGTGGCAGATTCCTGTTGGTCTTCGATGGCCAGACTTGCCCGAAGCACCATCACAAGGCCAAACTGGAGACGTTCTTCGTTGTGAAAGACCAAATTGAAATCGAATACGACGGACACGTCCGGGGGATGGACCCCGGTGACACGCTGCGTATTGCCTGCGGTCATCTGCATCAGTTCACCGGCTGCGGCGCCGCGTTGCTGCTCGAAGTCTCTAGGCCGTGCGTCATTGACGACAATTACTTCGCCGAGCCTCGCATCCCAATCGGCGGCAACTACTGTGGAGATTCCAGATGAGCCTGCAGGCTGGCTGCGCCGTCCGCGACATCACGCCGACAAAACCGTCGTTTCTCGTCGGCTATCCGCATGTGGCGCGCATCTCCACAGGCGTGCATGATCCCTTGCTCGCATCCGCGCTTTATCTCGCCGACGGCGAGACGACGCTCCTGCTGATTGGCCTGGATATTTTGTTCATTTCGCAACGCTCGACGGCCATTTGCCGCGAGGCGATCAGTAGGGCGACCGGCATTCCCGCCGGCAACATCCTCATCAGCGCCAGCCACACCCACTCCGGCCCCGTCACCAACGATCAACTTGCTTGGGCTGGAGACCTGCTGGTGCCGCCGGCCGATCCGGAATACTTGGATCTGTTCCACCGCGGCATCATTGAGGCCGGCGTTGCCGCGCATTCCGCCGCCGAGCCAGCGCGGCTCGCAGTCACCAGCGCCATAGCCG